>JANXSC010000233.1 GCA_025352845.1 Opitutaceae bacterium | reverse complement strand
ACGCCGCCTCGATCTCCGCCACCAGCTTCGGTCCGAACTCCGGGAGTTTTCTTGCCATGCCCCAGCTCGGCCGGGGACCTTTGCCGGTAAAGTCTAAAAGCTAGGGGACTTTGGTATTATTTCTTCCGAAAAAGTCCCTCGAGTCCGCTGCGGATGGCACCGCCGCTATCGGTTGCTGCGGCGGTGGCGACGTTCTTCCAGAATTCGCTCGAATCGGGCTTCGCGGGCGTGCCACGAATCGTGAGGGGATCGCGGAGCTGGGTGTAGCCTTTGTCATCCGTGGCGGTGCCGAGCACGCGGGCGGTCTGAAACAGCGCGGCGAGGTTTCCCTTCGATCCGAACTCGATCGCGATGGCCATCGGCCAGTCGGTGATCGGCGTGTCGGGGGCGCCGGCCGGCCGCGTGATGGGGCCGCTACCACGGACGCGCATGAACGGGGAGAGGAACTCCACCGACGTAATCTTCAGGCTCGCTTCGTCGGGGCGCTCGATGCGCGCAGTGATTTGGTCGAACGCCAGTTCGTTCATCGCCTTTACGAGTTCGACGCCACCCGTCACGGCCGCCGGGGGCGGCGCCTTGCCGAGCAAAGCCAGGGCAGCCGTGGCGGCGCCGGCCACCGTCGCCACCGTGTCGATCGCCTTGCCGGCTCCGGTCTTCTTGCTCATCGCCCGCAGCACGCCCTTGGTCCCAGTGACATCGAAGGTTCCGAGGGTTCCGTGGCCGAGGGCCTCGAGGTTGGCGCCGGTGCCGTGGAGTTTTCCGACGATGGTGACCTTGGTTTCGATCTGGGGCTCTTCTTTCGGGGCGGCCGCGCGCAGGAACGCGCCCACGTCGAAACCGTTCGCATCGACGGTGGCATCGAGCGTGTAGGGCTTGGGCTGCGGGGCGGAGAACGCGACGGCACCGGCGAGCTTGAATGGCGTGTCTTGGAAACGGCCGCTGAGGCTGTCGAGGGCGAGCTTGCTGTCGCTGATCGTGGCGCGGCCGAGGATGGCGCTGATCTCGGCGTCGGCGCCGTAGCGCACGCGCTTGAGGTCGAGCTCGAGTTTGCCGTTCACGCCTTTCCAGAATGGTTGCGGGTCGCGCGCGGTGTTGCGTGCCGGTGCGGGTGCGTTTGCGGGGCGCGGTGCCGGCGATGGGGCGCGGACGACGGTGGTGCCGGGGCGGGCGGCGGGCGCGGGCTGTGCGGAGGAGGGTGCGAGCGCGGCGAGCGGCATGAAGTCATCGACCACGATCTGGTCGCCCGAGACTTTGCCGGTGAAGAGGAACGTGCTCCCGTCCGAGGCTTTGCCGAAGGTGCCGTCGATGGTGAGGTCGGATTTCCGGGCGGCGCTGGTGAGCGTGAGGGGGAGCACGAGGGTGCCGCTGCCGTCGGGCTTCACGGTGGCGCGCAGCGTAAGCGCGAGATCGCCGAGAGCGCGGTTGTCCTGCTTGGCGACGAGGTTCTTGATGGCGAGCGCGGCCTTGGCATCGGTGGCGTCGCCGGTGCTCGCCTCGAAGGTCGTCGTGAGCTGGCCGCGCGCGAGGGTGCAATACTCGGCGAGCGCGGGCTGCTTCATCAGCGCAACGACATCGGCGTCGAGACTGCCCTTGGCGGAGGCGGTGAATTTAGGCGCGAGGGTGGCCTCGCCGGCGACGGCAAGAGTGGCGAGCGCGGCATCGCCTTGGCGCAGATCGACTTTCTTGAGGTCGTAGGTTACAGCGTTGCCGCGTTTGGTGGCGGAGAAACTGGCCGAGAGATCTAGGGCTTGGGCGAACGGTTTGCCGTCGAGCGTCACACTCGCGCCGCGCACGGCGAGGGGTGCGGTGGTCGCAATCGTGAGATCGTCGGCGGAGCGCATCGTGACCTCGAGGGTGGCGCCGGCGAAGCTGCCCGAGAATTTCGACTTGGGCACAAACGCCTCGCCCCACGCGAGCGGCACCTCGCCGAGGCGCACGCGGGCGGCGACGGCGGTCGGTGCGGCGACGGCAAACGTGAGCGCCTGCAAATCGACGCGCACGGGTTGCAGCAAATCCACGGACGAAAGCAGGGCGCCGCCCTCGCGCGTGACGGTGGTGGAGGCTTTGCCAAGGTTGAGGATTTTCCCTTCGAGCCGGCCGTCGATTGACTCGGCGATCGTGAGCGGGCCGAGATCGAGGCCGGGCGGCAGGTAGGGTTTGAGCGCAGAAACGATTTTGGCCTGAAGCTGGCCGTTGAACGCCACGATGGGCGCGGCGGGCAGGTTGGTAACCTCGGTGTTGAGCGTGCCCGTGACGGAGTCGCCCGCCGGCATCGAGAGGGAGATCGCGGCGAGCTGGGCGGTGACCTTGCTGGCGGAGTAGTCGAGCGAGGGGCGCACGGAGAGCGTGAGACGATCGACGAGGATTTTTTTCTGCGCGTCGCGAATCGTCACAGCGCGCAGCACGAGCGGCTCGACCGAGCGCACGCGCACGCGGCTGCCATCGGGCTCGACCTCGATGGCGGAGACCTGCGAGAAATCGCCGCTCTCGATGAGCAGCGGCTTGACGAGCGACTGCGCCCACGCGAGCGGCAGGGATTGGAGCGAGATGCGCGCAGCCTCGGCTTTCGGATCGGCGAGCGTCACGAGCTGATCCTCGAGGTTGAAACTGACTTTTTGCAGCAGACCGATCTGGGCGAACTTGCGGCCGTCGGCGGCGGTGAGGTCGAGTTCGAGTTTATCGAGACGCGCGATGTTGTCGGCGAGCGCGCCGTCGAAGGCGGTCGTGAGTTGCACCGCGCCGATGGCGGCGAGATCGGGCGAGAGTTTTTGGAGCTGCGACGCGCGGGCGGTGAGGCTGCCGCTGGCGCTTGCGGCGTTCGTGTCGGGCTTCACGGCAAATTTCCCCGCGCCGTTGGCGGCGATCTCGGGGAGGCCGAGGCCGTCGAGGAGCGCGGCGAGCTGCTCGGTGCGGATGCCGAGTTCCCAGATGCCGGCGATCTCGCGGGCGGCGGCGGTCCAGGTGGCGGAGAGCTTGAGGAGGGGCTCAGCGGTGCCGGCGTTCATGCGGCCCAGCGCGACGGTGTAGTTTTCGTTGCTCCCCGCGGCGAGCTGCTCCGCCCTGAGGTTGAGGCGAAATTGATCGGCGGGAATATTCGGGCCGAGAGCGGCTGCGGTGCCTTCGATTTCGATGAGGTCGATGCGGCGGTCGGGCGCGATGTGGACGCCAAGCGTGCCGGTAGTGCGCAGCGTCTTGAGTGCGGCGCCGACTTTGGTGTCGGCGAAATCAACCGTCCACTCCAAGTTGCCGCGCTGGCCGGTTTCGATGCGCGCCGCCTTGAGGTTGAAGCCGACGGTCTGGTCGTTGGGCAGAAGCGCACGGCCCTTGACGGCGACGGTGCCGACGTTGACGTCAAACGGGAGCTGGAGCTGCTTGAGCAGGCCGTCGAAAGGCGTGGGCTTCGCGGCAGTGGCGGACGATTGTGGAGCGGGATTTTTGGCGGTCGCCGGGGTGGCTGCCGACGTCACGTTGCGCATATCAACGACGAGGTCCTGCACGTCGACGTTCGCGGCATTGATGCGACCGCTCTTGAGATAATCCCACGCGGAGTATTTCGCGCTGACGCCCTTGACGGTCACGATCATGCCGTCCTGCGTAAAACGAAAATCGCTGACGGCGGCGGCGGAGAGGCCGGCATCGACGCGTGAGACCTCGATCGTGCGGCCGGGCTGCCCGGCACCGGCCTTGCGCACAGCCCACGTCTGAACTGCGGGCGTGAAAGCCAGAACGAGAACGACTACAACGACGAGGGCCAGGCCGCCGACGACGAGGCCCAAAATTTTCAGACGTTTCATGCAGTGAAGTGACACCGCCGCGTGGTTTTTGTCACTCGACAAACGAAATCTCCCGGTGGCGCGCATCGGGTGCGGAATGAGTTCTTTCCTTTGCCGGCGGATTCTGCGAATTCGTTTCTTTCGTCTCCTTCACCATGTCCCAAGTCCGCGTCCGTTTCGCTCCCAGTCCCACCGGCTTCTTCCACATCGGCAGTGCCCGCACGGCGCTCTTCAACTGGCTTTACGCGCGCCACACCGGCGGCACGTTTATCCTGCGGATCGAGGACACGGACAAGGAGCGCAACAGCGAGCAGTTCCTGAAACTGATCTACGAAAGCATGTCATGGCTCGGACTCGACTGGGACGAAGGTCCGAATCCCAACGGCGTCGGCGAACGCGGCGCGTTCGGCCCTTACCGTCAAAGCCAGCGCGGCGCGATCTACGAAAGCTACAAGCAGAAACTCCTCGTGAGCGACCGAGCCTACGAAAAGGACGGCGCGGTGTGGTTCAAGCTGCTCGGCGAGCGCTACCGGGTGTTCGACGACCATCGGAAGAAGGAAGTCGAGAAGGTGAAGTGCGCGCCGGTCGTGATCGACGACAAGATCCGCGGGCGCGTGGAGCGGATGGAGGACGAGGATTTCGTAATCTTTCGCTCGGACGGAAATCCCGTGTTTCATTTCGTGAACGTCGTCGACGACATCGAGATGAAGGTGACGCACATCATCCGCGGCGAAGATCATCTTTCAAACACGAGCAAGCACGTGCGGCTCTACGAGGGTTTCGGCGCGATGCCGCCGGTCTTCGCGCACATCCCGCTCATCCT
>JANXSC010000229.1 GCA_025352845.1 Opitutaceae bacterium | reverse complement strand
GCCAGTCGAAGGCCACTGCCGAGATGCGCTGCTGCAGCACGCGGCCGGGCGAATTTTCTCCGCGCTCGAATTCGTTGCGCACCACCGTCATCTCCGACGCAAGATCTTCCTTGCGGATCAGACTGTTCATGAGCCGGTCCGCCTCGAGATCGATGGCAAACTCGAGGTTCACATCGGTCGCGGCGAGCGTCTCGTAGTAGTTGGTGCGGTCGTCCGAGGTGCTGCCGTTGAACTGCGCGCCGTGCTCCTGCAGCGCCTTCGGCACGAGCGGATGGCGCGGCGTGCCCTTGAACACCATGTGCTCGAGCAGGTGCGCCATACCCGTCTCGCCATAGCCCTCGTGCCGCGAGCCGACGAGCACCGTCATGTTCACGGTCACCTTCGACTGCGACTGATCGGGAAACAGCAGCACGCGCAGGCCGTTCTCGAATTGGAATTCCGTGATGCCCTCGACGGTGGCGATTTTTTTGGGCGGCGGCGCCTCAGCGGCGCGGAAGGGAGTGGCGGCAAAGGAAAGAACGAGAGTGCAAACAAACGCGGCGAGACGAATCGCGCTAGACGACATAGCGAAGCGTTGGGTGTGAGGCATGGTGTGAGTGTGGGGTTTCGCATCAACGCCTCAAGCCCGGAGCGCCACCTCAGAAACCTCGCCCGAACGAGCGCGTTCGCGCGATCAACGCCAACGCGACCGCCTCACTCGGCGGACGAGCGCCCCGTGAAGCGCGCGAGCATGAGCACGATCTCGTCGAGCTCATCCGCGACGCTGCGACCACCGGAAGTCGGCGGCTGGCGATTCAGCATCAGACTCAACACCAGTCTCTCACCAGCAGCCGTGGTGAGATACCCGGAGAGCGCGCGCGAGTAGCGCAGCGAACCGGTTTTCGCGCGGAGATTATTTTCAGCGGGCGTGCCTTTCAGCCGTCGCCGCATCGTGCCATCGACTCCGGCGATGGGCAGCGAATCGGTGAACTCTTTCGCAGCGCGGTGCGTGGCCATCGCGGTGAGCAGGGCCACGGTGGCGTTGGCCGTCGTGAGGTTATTGCGCGAGAGGCCGGAGCCTTCCTCGAAGCGCACGTCGTCCGCGCGCACGCCCTGCGCGAGGAGAAATTCGCGCAGCGCCGCCAGCGCGAGCTGCTCGGTGTCGCGCCACGCGGGCGTCTCCGCCGTGCGCCGCGACTCGCCGATGTAGCCGAAGATCAGATCCGTTTCCAAATTCTGCGAAGGCTTCATGAAAGCCATCACGAGCTCCGCCATCGGCGCGGACAGTAACTCGCAGAGCTTCATGTGATCCGCCATCACGGGCGGTGGCTCCGGCCAGCGCACGCCGCGGGCCGCGCCCTCGACGCGGATGCCGTGCCGGTCCAGCGCCTCCTTCAGCGCGCGCGCAAACCACGCCGCGGGCCGCGGCACTGTGGCCTCGGTGAGCATCTCGCGACTGCCTAGCGGCAGTTCGCCGAAAAGACGGACGACATTTTCGCCGAATATGCGCTTCGCCACGACGACGCGCAGCGCGCCCGCCGCCACCGTCGTCAGGCGATTGTCGAGCGTGAGGCCGGAGTGCGGCTGCATGATCGTCGCGACGCCCGGCTCCCCTACCCGCGCGCCCGGCGCGAGCCGCACGTTCACGAAATTGTCCTCGAGCGTAATCGCGGAAATCTCCGCGCCATAGTCGTCATTAAGGTCATCGGCCGTCCAACCCGCGCCGTTGGGCAGCGAATGAAACCACGTCGCATCCGCGATCAGATCGCCGGTGATGCGTCGGACGCCGGCCTGATGGAGAGACTCCACGAAGGGCTCGAATATCTTCCCGAAATCGTCGCGACGCTGCGCCGATTTCCAACTCGGGTCGCCGCGCCCGCTCACGATCACATCGCCGCGCACAACTCCTGCGGCGTCGGGATTCGCCGTCGCAAAGATCGGCGTGACGATCCGGTAGTCGGCACCGAGCACATCGAGCGCGAGCGCGCCGGTGTAGAGCTTGCTGTTCGACGCCGGACTCAGGAACCGGTCGGCGTGGTGCTCGTAAAGCGTGCGCCCGGTTTCGAGCGCCACTGCTTTCACGCCCCAGAGCGCGGGCGAGAATTTCGCCTGAGAAACATGCGCGTCGATCTGCGCGCGCAGCTCGGCCACGGTCTTCGCTCCGAGCGCGATCGGTTTGTCCTTCACACGCTCCAGCAGCAGCGCGATCGAACGCAAGTGCCGCATGTGGTCCTCAGCGCCTTCGCCGTCGAAGCCGAGAATCTCGCACTGCCCCAGGGTAAACGTGCTCAGCAGTCGCAGACCACCGGCCCACTCCTGCGTGTCGGCGGTGCGCTCACCGCCGAGTTTTGCGATGAGATAGTCAGCCGTCTCGGTCGTGCTCGCGTAGCCCTCGGGCACCTGGCGCGAGTGGCTGATCACCAGACGCTTTTTCCCATCGGCGGCGAGCTGCGCGAAACGCAGGAAGCCCGCCATCAGCTCCTCGTCCACGCGCCTCGCTGCGATGTCGCCCGCGTAGCCGCAGTAAATCGAGTCCGCCATCACGAGCGCCGCGATGCGATCGAAGGCCGCGGGCTCGCGCAGCATTTGCCGCACGCCGCCGAACCCCGCGCTGAACGACGATACCGTGAGCCGCCCCAGCCGCCACGGTTGTGCCGTCGACTCGGCACGCAGCGCCGCCTCCACCTCGCGCCACAAGTCGGCGAACGCATTCGGCGCCGCGAAATGATCGGCATAGACTTTCGAGAGCCCGGGCAGTGTGATGTTCACGAGCACCCCCGGTGCGCCGATGGCGGCGAAATTAGTTTCCACCACCGCCGGAGCGCCGTGCAAGTGGAGCCACACCGGAACCTCGGGCCCGAGCGTGGTCCAATTCGCCGGCAACGACACGACGGCCTTGCCGACGCGGAGTTGTTTGAAGGCCGCGGGTATCTGCGCGCGCGTCGTCGGAAGCGCCAGCGCACACGCGAAGACGGAAAGGAAAAAAACAACACGTCGGAGCATGGGAGTGCGAGATTGAGTGCCGGCCGACCACGAAATGCAACGGCATGAAGTGAAGCGGACTGATAAGACCGATATGAAGAAGGAAACCAGAAAGCCATGAATTCAGAGTTCTTGGTTTCCGACTTCATAAAGAAATCGCCTCGCCACCGCGCGGACGTTTCCGCTGCATCGCGTCACCCCTCATGAACGGCTACTTCAACGTCGGCGATTGGATCGTCATCCTCGCCTATCTCGGCGGCATTATTGGTCTCGGCGTCTGGTTTGGGAAAGACCAGCGCAACACGCGCGACTACTTTCTCGGGAGCAAAAACATCCCGTGGTGGGGCATCGGCGTCTCGATCGTCGCGGCCGAGACGAGCGCGCTCACGATCATCGGCGTGCCGGCGATCGCGTATGGCGGGAACATCATGTTCATCCAGATGATCGTGGGCTACGTGATCGCGCGCATCATCCTCGCGGTCGTGATGGTGCCGCACTACCTGAGCGGTGAAATCTATTCGCCCTACCAACTGCTCGAAACCCATCTCGGGCGCGGGCCGCGGCGGCTGGCGGCGGCGTTTTTTCTTTTCCTCGAAACGATGGCCGCCGGCGTGCGTGTGTTCGTCGCGTGCATTCCAATTCGCCTGCTGCTGGGCGAGCAGGTGTGCAGCCTCGGCGGCCTCGGCGATCCGATTCTCGGCGCGATCCTCATCTTCGTCGGGCTCTCGCTCTTCTACACCTACATCGGTGGCGTGAAGGCCGTGATCTGGACGGACGCAGTGCAGTTCGCGCTGTTTCTCGCGGGTGGACTCTTCGCGCTCTTCTACATTCCAACGCTCATCGACGGCGGTTGGAGCGCTGCGATGACAAAGGCCGGAGAGGCGGGAAAACTGGTGTGGTTCAACACGCACTTCACGTTTTCCGCGCCCTTCAACATCTGGATGGGCGTCATTGGGGGCACGGTCATGGTGCTCTCTTCGCACGGCGCGGAACAGCTCATCGTGCAACGCGTGCTGGCCTGCGGCACGGTCGCCGACGGGCGGAAGGCGCTCGCGTTGAGCGCGGTGCTGATCTTCCCGCTCATGCTCACGTTTCTCCTCTTGGGCGTGATGCTCTGGGTGTTCTATCAGGGCACGGGCCATCCGTTTCAGATTCCGCTCCCGGAGGCGCGACCGGGCATCAAGTCGATCGATTTCATCTTCCCCATTTTCATGATGACGGAGGTGCCGCACATCCTGAAGGGCTTCCTCATCGTCGCGATTCTCTCCGCCGCGATGTCATCGATCAGCTCGGCGATCACGTCGCTGGCGTCGGTTTCGACGATGGATTTCATCCGGCAGATGGTGAAGGGCCGCGACGAGGACTACTTCCTCCGCTTCAGCAAATACTCGACCGTGTTCTGGGCGGCCGTGCTGGTCGGCACCGCGTGGCTCACGCGCGAGGTAACTTTTGTGCTCAACGCGGCGTTCTCCCTCCGCGGCCTGACCGCGGGCGCGCTGCTCGGCTCGCTGATCATCGCGCTCTTCTGGCGCCGCCTCGGCCCGCGCGCCACCATGGTCGGGATGACCGCGTCGCTCGTCGTGATGAACCTGATCTACTGGCCGGCAAATATCGCCGTGACGAAAGACTGGTGGCTGCGCATCTTCGGCGGCGAAGTCTTCTGGCCGTGGTTCACGTTAATCGGCACGCTTGTCACACTCGGCACTGCCTGGCTCGCGAAAGCTCTCTGGCCGGAAATAACAAAAGTGCCCTCGGCTCCTCTCAACTGACCCATGAAAACCGTTCGTCCTGTCCTACACTGCTTTTGCGCCGCCGTCGGCCTGCTGTTCATCGCCGCAAGCGCGAATGCCCAAACCGCCGCGACCGGCACCATCGAAGGTCGCGTCTTCAATCCCGCCAACGGTGAATATGTCGAGCGCGCCCACGTGACCGTCGAGGGCACCACGCTCGAGGCGTTCAGCGACTCCAGTGGACAATACCGGCTCACCGGCATCCCGGCCGGGACGGCGCGCATCAAAATTTTCTACACCGGTCTCGCCGTGCAGACCGACAGCATCGTCGTGGCTGTGGGTGCGACGGTGCAGAGAGACTTCAATCTCGCCGTCGGTGGGCGCCGCGCCGCGACCGACAAGATCGGCGCGGTGGTGAAGCTCGATGAGTTTGTCGTCGCCACCTCGAAGGTGATGGATGCCGCCGCGATCGCGATCAACGAGCAGCGATTTGCGCCGAACATCAAGAACGTCGTCTCCGCCGACGAATTCGGCTCCGTGGTCGAGGGCAATGTCGGCGACTTCCTGAAATTTCTCCCTGGCATCACGGTGGACACGGGCGGCGGCGACATGCGCACCATCTCGATGAACGGCGTGCCGTCGAACTACGTGCCGATCACCGTGGGCGGTTTCTCGCTGGCGAGCGCGCAGTCCTCGGGCACGTCGCGCAGCGTCGAGCTGGAGCAGACCTCGGTGAACAACATCGCGCGTTTCGAGGTGAATCACTCGCCCACGCCCGAGTCGCCCGGCAATGCGCTCGCCGGCTCGATCAATCTGGTGCCGCGCAGTGCGTTTGAGCGCGCGCGGCCGGTGTTCACCACGAGCGTGTTTCTGATGATGAAGGACAATTACAAGGACTGGAACAAGACGCCCGGCCCGCGTGTGACACCGACGCATAAGATCAAACCCGGTTTCGACTTCTCCTGAGTCGTGCCCGTGAACAATCGCTTCGGCTTCACCGTCTCCGGCGCGCACAGCAACCAATACACGAGCGAGGATTACTCGCAGATGATCTGGCGCGGTGTCGGCGCGACGACGAACGGCCTCACCGCCATCGGCACCGGCCCGACGCCCGCGAGCCAATTTCCCGACACCACGGTCGACAAGCCCTACCTGTCCGACTACGGCGTGCAGGACGCGAACAAGTTCAGCAAGCGCACCTCGTTTGGCGCGACGGTCGACTACAAGCTCTCGCCCTACGATCGCGTTTCGCTGTCGTTCCAGTGGGCGCTCTTCGATGCGGAGCTGAGCAACCGCAAGCTCACTTTCTTCGTGAACCGCGTGAGCCCGGGCGCGTTCGACTCGACGTTCACGCACGGCGATCCAGGCATGGGCGAAATCCGGCTCGACAACGGCGGCATGCGCCAGAAATCCGGCACGACCTACACGCCGACACTTACGTATCGCCACGACGGGCGGCTCTGGAAGTCGGAAGCCGGCCTCGGCCAGTCGCATGCGAGCAACCACTACCGTGACGACTACCGCGGTTTCTTCAACAGCTCGCAGGCGCGGCGCACGGGCGTAACGGTCAACTTCGACAACAATTTCTACCTGCGGCCCGGCACGGTCAACGTCACCGATGCCGCCGGCCGCCCGGTCGATCCCTACAATCTCGCGAGCTACTCGCTCACCTCGGCGAGCAACGGCTACCAGGAATCCTCCGATCTCCAGCGCAGCGCCTTCGGCAACCTGCGGCGCGATTTCTACGTGCTCGGCCTGCCGCTCGCGCTCAAGGGCGGCCTCGAGATGAAACAATCCGTGCGCGATATCCGAAAATATTCGCCCTCGTGGAATTTCGTGGGCGTCGACGGCCGGACGTCGCTGACGCCGATCGGCAGCGACGACGTCGCCACCGTGGCGCTCGACGACACCTTCTCGCAGCGCTTTCCACCCTATGGTTTCCCCAAGATCCAATGGGTGCAGCAGGAGAAGCTGTATGATCTCTACCGCGCGCACCCGGAATATTTCGCGCTCAACACGCCGAACAGCGCCTATCGCTCGCTCATCGATCAGTCGAAGTTCGCCGAGGAAATCATCTCCTCGGCCTACCTGCGCGGCGACATCGCGTTCCTCGAGCGCCGGCTCAAATTTGTCGGCGGGCTCCGGCTTGAGCAGACGAACATCAAGGCGCAGGGACCGCTCACCGATCCGACGCTGAACTTCTCGCGCGACTCCAGCGGTCGCGTGATCGACGGCAATCCCGCGCTGGCCGGCGTGCAGCCCGTGCTGATCGTCCCGACGGCCGATGCGCTGGGCGTGTCGCGGCTCACCTACCTAGACCGCGGTTACCGCGCCGAGAAGGAATACCTCCGCTATTTCCCAAACATCAACGCGAGCTACAACGTGCGCGAAAACCTGATCGCGCGCGCCTCGTGGTATTCGTCGATCGGCCGGCCCAACTTCGACCAATACTCGGGTGGCCTGACCCTGCCGAACACGGAAACGCCCCCCGACACCAGCAACCGAATTCAGGTCAACAACGTCGGCATCAAGCCGTGGAGCGCGCGCACGACCAAGGTCCGGCTCGAGTATTACTTCGAGCGCGTCGGCCAGCTGTCGATCGGCGCCTTCCGGCGCGATTTCAAAAACTTCTTCGGCAGCATCCGGTTTCCCGTCACGCCGGAGTTTTTGGCCCTCTACAACCTCGATCCCGCCGAATATAGCCCGTTCGATGTGTCGACAAACTACAACCTGCCGAACACGGTGCGCATGACCGGCGTCGAGTTCGACTACAAGCAGGCTCTGACGTTTCTGCCGCCGTGGGCACGCGGCGTGCAGGTCTTTGCCAACGCGAGCGCGCAGCGCGCGACGGGCGCGGCGGCGGCGAGCTTTTCGGGCTACGTCCCGCGGAGCGGCAGCTGGGGCGTGAGCCTTTCGCGTCAGAAGTATAACGTGAAACTCAATTGGAACTACCGCAGTCCGGCGCGGCTCGACCCCGTCACCGGTCGCGGCATCGAGGCCGGCACCTACGAGTGGCGGTCGAAAAAAATGCTGCGCGACATCTACGCGGACTACGCGCTCACGCGCCACCTCGGCCTCTTCGCCAGCCTGCGCAACGTCGGCAGCGCTCCGGAAGACGTGAAGCGCTTCGGCCCGAACACGCCGTCGATCGCGCGCTTCCGCCAGCGGCAGGACTACGGGTCCGCGTGGACCTTCGGCGTGCGGGGAACGTTCTGAGCCGCGCAAAAAAAAACGCCCCCGGCTTTCGGCCGGAGAAAAAATTGCGCTCCGCCACCGGCGTGAGCACGATTCGCGCTTTGACAGTGCTTCGGCCCAGCGCAAGGTCGCGGCAACCCCATGAATACCCTTTCGCAGTTGGCGTTGCTTCGCCGCGTGTGCCTCGTGGCCGCGCTTGTCCTGTTCACGGCTGCTGTTTCCCGCTCGCAGACTGTCGCCACCGGCACCGTCGAGG
>JANXSC010000226.1 GCA_025352845.1 Opitutaceae bacterium | reverse complement strand
CGCCGGCGACGCGGGCCTCGCGGGAAAACTCGTAGCTCTGGATCAAATTGAGCGTCCAGTTCGACGCGAAGTTGGCGGAGGGGCTGTTGCGGATGGCGTTGAAATTCACGAGCGTGCTTTCGAGATCGGCGACGCGTTGGGCGACGGTCACGCCGGCCGCGTCGAGTTCCTGCCACTCGGGGTGCGATTTGATGACCGGGAGGTATTGCGCCATGTAGGCGTTGATGTAGGTGCCGCGCGCGGTCGTGGTGTTGTCGCCGCGCTTGCTGCCGTTGAGCGTCACGCGCCACTGCTTGCTGGGGTTGGCGGTGAGGGAGAATTCCCAGCCTTTGGAGCCCGTGGAAACGAAGTCCTGCCACACCGTGCTCAGGGTGGAATACGGTGTGGTGAGATATTTCACGTCGTTCGTGAATGTGCTCACGGCGACCCAGAGCTGGTCGAACTGCTTGAAATTCCCGGCGGCGTTGGAGGAGATGCTGTCCGCGCTGTTGAGGCTGTTGTTCGTGTAGTAGGTCGCGTCGAAGAAGACGCGGCGCTCGAGGAGGGCGAATTTCACTCCATAGTCGGCGCCCCGGCCCTGCGGATTCGGCAGGAGATCGCCGAAGACATTGCGCGTGCCGGAATTCACCTGAAAGTTGTTTGAGGTGTTGTAGCTCAGGCTCACCCACGGCAGCGCGTGGAAGACGACGCCGCGGCTGTAGGTGTGGCCGCCGCGCTCGGTGCGGCCCGCGGGCGTGGGGAATTGGCGGAGATTGATGCCGCTCGGCCGGGGCGCGGTGCCATTGGCGTCGCGCAGTGCCGCGAAATCATTCGGCACGGCGAGCCAAGACGCCTGGTCGTCGGTGCGCAGGCCGTTGGTGACGACAATGCGGTCTTTCCAAAAGAAACTCTGCAGCGCGAGGGCACGCGTCTTGATGATCGATTCGGTCATGGTCGGGCCCTGCTGTGAAATGAAGGCGGGCGTGATGCCGGTGGGGTTACGCGCGGGCAGCGGGTCGTTGGCGTAGAGTGTGGGGATGGCCTCGAGGTGGCGGCCGACGGACGTGCCGACTTTGTTCGCGGCCGGGTCGTAGTAGTAGCGGTATTGAATCGCGTTCGCGCCGTTGGTGATCGCGGCGGCGGCGCCGGTGGTGACGAGCGGCGTGGTGTTGAAGAGACCGTTGTTGCTCGACCAGCCGCTGGTCGTGTCCTGCTCGACAAAAAACGCCGCCTGGTGCCGGCCGAGATTTTTCCACCAACCCGAAAAATACCGCGTAGAATCAAAATCGTAGGAGGCCATCGCGCGCACGTTCTCGGCCTTGTTCGGCGCGTCGATGATCGTGGACTGCGACTGGCTGTAGAGTTTGCCGACGTTGGGATTGAGCGAGCCGTCGGGGAGTTGGCGGTTGGGGTCGACATAGATTTGGCTGAGCTGGCCGACGAATCCGTTTACCGCGCGGAGTTTGCTGTCCACCCGGTTGAACGCGGCCTCGATGAAAAAATCCCGCGTGACCTGCTGTTCGAGGAAGACGGACGCGGTGCGGTAGTCGGTGAGCCGGTAAGCGGAGTTACCGAACGCGCTGGCGAATGTCGGGTAGATCGCGTCGTTCACGAGCGAGCGGAAGTTCGCGCCGTTGACCGGGAAGCCGTTCGCGAAACTCGTGGGCACGCTCTGGCCTTGATTCTGCAAGCGCTGCGTGGAAATCGGCGTGCCGCCGGCGGAGTATTCGGTCGAGACGAGGCCGGCGTAGCCAAAATTCTGCGTGCCGTTGGGCTTGCCGGTGGCGACGTTCGTGTAGGTCGCGATGATCGGCGAGCCGGCGGCCAGCCACGGGGAAACGGCGTCGTAGTCGGGCCACGGGCGCACGGCGGAGGCCTGGATGTGACCCTGATCGAGATTGGCGCGGAGCGTGGTTTTCTTGAACGGCGTGAAATTCACCGTGAAGAAATTCCGGCGCTGGTAGGTGTTGTTGTGCAGCCGGAAATCGTTGAGCCCCTCGAAGAGCCCGGCGTAGCGCACCGAAAGGTAATTTTTGATCAGCACGCGGTTGAGATCGACCGTCGTGCGGTGGCCGCCACGGCTGTCCATCTGCTCCTCGAGTGTGATGGCATCTTTCGGCTTCGCGCGCTTGGTCGAGGAGATGAAGGCGCCGGCGGCGTTGCCGAGACCGAAGAGGATGGCGTTGGGCCCGCGCGTGAAGGTGAGGGCCTCGGAGTTATAGCGATCCTGCGGGATGCCGTTGGAGAAAAAATCCTGCGCAACGACGGTGCTCGCGCCGCCGCGGGAGACGAACTTGGTCGCGATGTTGATGAAGTCGTTGCCGTTGCCCGTGACATCGGACGTGGACATCACGAACGGGTCGGTGTTGGGCGCGAACGACATCAGATTATAGATATTATTGGCGCCGAGATCGTCCATGAGCTGCTCGGTGAAGACCGTGAGCGACGAGCCGATGTCCTTGAGGTCGGTCTTGAGGCGCGTGCCGTTGAGCGTCTGGGTGGCGAGGTAGCCCTTCTCTGCGCTGGCATCGACTTGGAAGGGGGAGAGGACGATCGCTTCGTCCTTGGCGGCGGTGGGTGATGGTGTAGTCGCGGGCGGGTTCGTCTGCGCGAGGAGCGAGGAGCCGGCGAGGACAAGCCACGGGACGCGACGCGCGAGGTTTTTGGGGAGGGGGTTCATGGGGATTTTTTTTTGAGGCCGATGGATCAATCGAGCGTCGGATCGGATTTTGGATCGCCCGCATTTTTCTTGGCCTTGCCTTTCGCTTTCGTCGACGCATCGGCAGCCTGTGCTCGCGGATCGTAGTCGGGATTGCGCGGCGGGACGACGGCCTCGGTGTCGCGGAGAAAACCGGTGATGAGCGCGTTCAACTCGGCGACTTTCGCGGGCTGCTGCGCGGCGATATTTTTCGTTTCGCCGAGATCGTCTTTGAGGTTGTAGAGTTCAAGCACGTCGCTCTGGTCGTCCTTGAGGCAGAAAAAGCGGATGAGTTTCCAGTCGCCGACGCGCGCCCACGTCGAGGCGAGTCCGCCGGCCGCGGGGGTGTTGTGCGGGAAGTGGACGAAGGTCGGGCCGCGGTCGTGTTTTTCGCCGCGTAGCGCCGGCGCAAAACTTTTCCCGTCGAACTTAAGCGTCGCGGGGATTTTGAGTTTCAAAACGTCGGCGAACGTAGGGAAAAAATCGACGCTCTGGATGATGGCTTCGGTGGCGGCGCCGGCCTTCGCGATTCCGGGCCAGACGACGATGCAGGGTTCGCGCGTGCCGCCTTCGTAGGTCGTGGCCTTGCCGCCGCGCAATGGGGCGTTGCTCGTGATCGGGATATCGGAGATGCCGAGCGCGGCGGAGGCTTCCGCCGTGCCGGCGATCCAGTGGACGCCGCCGTTGTCGGAGAAGAAGACGATGATGGTGCGCTCGGTGAGTTTGAGCGCGTCGAGTGTGTCGAGGAGGCGGCCGACGTTTTCGTCGAGGCTCTGCACCATTGCGCCGTAGACGGGATTGCGCTGGCCGCTGCCGGGCGGAAGCGTGGCGGCCTTCGTGCGATATTTTTCGATGAGCGCGGGCTTCGCATCGTAGGGCGCGTGGACGGAAAACGCCCAGTAGTTCACGTAGAAGGGCTCGTCGCGGTGCGTGGAGATGAACTTGATCGCCTCGTCGGCCATGCGATCTTCGATGTGTTCGTGCTCTGAGCGCGGAAGAAAGTTGAGCGACGCGGGAAACCTCCAAGGCGCGACATAGCTGCCCGCCGGGCCGGGGCCGGGCCAGTGCGGGAAATCGACATCGAAGCCTTGCTCGAGCGGACTGTAGGGCTCGGGGCCGAGGTGCCATTTGCCGAAGTGACCCGTCGCGTAGCCGTCGGCTTTGAAGGCCTTCGCCAGCGTGTAGTAACTCGTGGCGAGGCGCGTGACACTCTGCGCGACGAGCACTTTGGCGGTGGGCGCGGCCTTTTTTACGGTGCCTTTTTCGAGGATGACCTGGGGCACGTGACCGGTGGGAGCGGTGAGGCCGATCCGCGCCGGATAGAGGCCAGTCTGGATACTCGCGCGCGTGGGCGAGCAGAGCGGGTTCGCCGCGTAGGCCTGCGTAAAGCGGAGGCCGCGCTGCGCGAGACGCTGGATGTTCGGCGTCTCGTAGAAAGCGTTGGGGCGATTGAAGGTCGTGTCGGTCCAACCGAGATCGTCGGCGAGGATGAAGACGACGTTGGGCGCGCGCGGCGCGGCGGCGAAGCCAGCAACGGGCGCGGCGACGGCGAGCGCGGAGGCGAGGGCAAGGAGTGAGTTCAGTTTCATGCGATGGCGGAGAGGGAGAGATTACGGATTCGTGAGTGCGGCGCGCTCGGTGGAATATTTTTTCCAGAGCGCATCGAGGCGTGCGGCGAGTTGCGGGGCGGTGCCGAGGATGAGCCAGTAGCGGTAACGGTAGGTGGATTTTGGGCCCATGCTCACGCGGTCGATCGGCGCCACGTGCATGCACGGGCCGGCGGAGGGATCGTCGTTCGCGCCGCCGGCGTGCGGGCCGAAATTCCACGGCTGCGTCGCACACGGGCTGAACACGGCGACGCCCGCGCCGCCCGGCGCGAACATCGCCATCGCCGCGCACGGCGGGCGCGCCTTGCCCCACGGCGGGCCGGGCGGCTGCGACTCGTCGCGCCACTGGCCGTCACCGAGATAGCTTTTTACGGAACTTAAATTCCGCGTGAAGTAGCACGCGGGGATTTCCTGCGGGGAGAGTTTGGCCGGGCCCCAGCGGTCGTCGTCGGATCGCAGGGAGGTAAATTCGCAGCGCACGACGACCACGTCGGGCATGTCGGGATCGAACGCGGTCCACTGCCGCATGAGCGCGGCGGCGGGCTCGCGCGGCATGTCCCAGAGATTCGGGATCGTCTCCGCGTAAAGCGTGCGTGCGTCGAGTCGTTGAAATTCCGTGACGTGCGCCCACGAGCCGACGCCGCCGCCCTGGATGGGATTCCACGACCACGGGCTCCACGCCTTGCTCTGCCCCTCGGCGCGCCGATCGAGGCGGAGGCCGGCGTAGTAGGATTGCTGGATGAGGCGGCCGGGGTCGGCGGAGTTGACCATGTTCCGCGGATAGGCGGCGGAGGAGAGGTGCGTGATCGCGGCACCCTTGGCGCGGTCGAGGCCGACGCGCACGGTGCCGTTGTCGAGCAGGAGCAGATCCTCGCCCTGCGGCGCGAGGTTCGGGGTCGCGGCGAAAAACGGCGCGGCGCTCGCGAGTGCGAGCAGGAGACGAAAGTGGGGAAAAAGCACGGGTGGGGCGGACCGGGAAAAGAAGGCGTCGGGCCGGAGCGCCGACCCGGAAAGCAGGCGCAATTATAGCGCAGATGATCGGGACAAGCTAGAAGCCGAGCGGCGGACTCTGGTGCGGAAGCGTCTCTGCGCGCCGCACCCTACTTCACCAAAATCTCGGGCGTCTCGCGCGCCATCTCGGCCTCCCACGTGGCGAGGCGGGCCTTGAGGTCGGCGAAAATCTCCGGGCTTTGCAACGCGAGATCGCGGCGCTCGCCAATGTCGGCGGCGAGGTCGAAGGCGTGAGTGAGTCCGGCTTTAGGCGCGTGAGGTCTCGGCGAAGATGGCGCGCTGGTTCGGATTGCCGCGGGCAAGCGATTTCTCGGGGTGAATCTCGGGCACGTGGCAAACGGGCGCGGTGCTGCCGACGTGCGCGGGATAGAAGCCGGTGAGGATGCTCGTGCGCGTGGGCGAGCAGAGCGGGTTGGCCGCGCAGGCCTGCGCGAAGCGCACCGCGCGCGGCGTGCCGGTCGAGGTTGGGCGTCTCGTGATACGTGCTGTAGTAACCCGCGAGGTCACCCCAGCGTATTGGAATGATGTGACGTTGGCCGCCCGGCGCGAGACCGCAACCCCGGCCTCGGCACGCTTTCTCATGCTATTCGCCGGGCGTTTCTGGCTCGATATTGCGTCGACCCCAATCGCGCCCGATGGGCCCTTCACGGAAAAAAGTTAATCCCTTTTCCGGAACCCACCGCTCCTCGCAGAAATTAAACTTTCAGCCCCAACCGCGCGCAGGTTGACGGGCGGGGCTTCCGCCGAAAGAAGTGTAGCATGCATTTACTCCGCCGCAGCCGGATTTTTTTCGCCGCCGGCCTTGCCTTCGGTTGGGTTGCGCTGGCTCAGGCCGCAGTGGAGAAACCGAAACCCGATGCCACGTTTGGAAACTGGCTGTATAAAACGCCGGACCCCGCCCTCTGGAAACGTTCCGAAGCCGGCGGCGCTTTGATTTTCTCCATCCCGCGGCCGCCGGGAGATTTTTGCACGCTGACGCTTTTTGCCGGCGACAAGGCGGAAGCTGATTTCGCGAACCAGTTCAATCGCGCGGTCGCGGCCGACCAAGGGGCCAAGGGCACGATCAAAATCGAGGCGGACTCGGGCGCGAAACCGGGCAAGTCGACGGAGGGCTTCGATGTCATCACGCGCACCCTGCGTTCCGAGACCGCGGCGCTGCACACGCTGCACATGTATGTCGCGGGTCATAGTGGCGACCGGTTCGACGTGGCTGCGTTTCAGACTTCGAGTGAACGGAGCTGGAATGATTACGGTGCCCAAGCCAGTCAGTTTATCCTCAGCCTAAAGCTCGCGAATTCCCTGCCGGCCGCAGACGTCGCGAAGTTGATGGGTGGGGCCGCGGTGGCGCCGCCGCCGACGCTCCCGGGATTTGAGGATCCGCCTCCGCCCGCGCCGCTACCGGCCGCGGTGGCTCCGACTCCCGCTCCTGCAGTCGCACCCGCACCGGTGGCCGAACCCGCGATTCCAGTTCGGCCGCTCAGCGCATCGACCATCGTCTCGAACAACGCCGTCATTCAGAAAAACGGGAAGCCCGTGGACGGGCTTAAACTTTCGCAGCACGATTCGGATATCTTCAGTCCGGCGCTGGCCGTCGCGGCCAACGGCGTCATTCACGCCGCGTTCGTCGAGAAACACCGCACGACCTATGCGCTCGCGGTGTATCACCGCTCAAGCAGCGACGACGGGAAAACGTGGACGGAGGCGAAGAATCTTTCGGAGGATATGGCCGGGATTCAGGTGGGGCGCTGTTACGTATTGGTCGATGGCCGTCAGCGCACGTATGTTATCTGGCGCGCCGGGCTGGGGGTTTATCATACGGCCAGCCCAGACCACGGCGGCGCGGGGCAGGGCAATCTCATGTATCGGGTGCTGGAAAACGGGAAGTGGAGTAAAATTATTCCGGCCCATCCGCCGGGCTCGACCGAGAGACAAGACGACGGATCGATTTCCTATTTCGCCACGGTGGACGCCGCGGGTCGTGCGCAAGTCGTGTGGACCGCCAAGCCCGGCAAATGGCATCCCGAATTGACCGTGCCCAACGGCACCTCCTGGCTGCCGATATCGGGGGTGGGCAACGGCCTCGTCTTTCAGGCGATGCTGGACGGAACGAACGCGGGTGTGCCGCGGGAAATTTTCCTGACTCCGGTGGCGGGCAAAGGCTACGACACGCACTGCGACGGGCTCGATGCGGTGAACGGCTACGTCGATGCCGCGGGCGACGCGCATTTCATGGCCGCCGTCACGCGCACGCACGACTACTCGCTCAAGGGAAAGTCGGTCTACGAGCTGATCGAAAACAAAAAGGTCGGCCCGTTGATCGAGTTGCCGGAACTCTCCTTTCATTCCTGGCGGGATCGGCCGACGCTCTTGGTCGATGCCAAGGGGCGGCGCCACGCGATTGTGCTCTTTCCCGCCGGCGAGCACCCGAACATCCGCGATTACCTCATCGAGACCGAGGAAGAACCCGTGGTCATCCGCCAAGCCGCGGCAATCAAGGGGACGACGGATGGATTCCAAGCCTATCAGGGACCGGGCGGACGGATGGTCGTAGTCATGCAGATGAACGACTCGGGCGAGCGCGCCTCGGGCGAGACGTATGTTTCCATTAGCTCGGGCGAAGGTTGGAGCCCACCGGTCAACGTGACCAACAACGCCGCGCGGCGGAGCTTTGCCAGCAAGCAGACGAGCGTTGCCTCGAATATCGCCATCCTGAAAAGTTATTATCCGGGTCCGGCCGCGGCGACGTTCGATCGGCAGGGGCACCTGCTGCTGCTCATGATCAACAATGAATACGGCCTATTCGGCAGCAGTGCCTTCGCGTGTCTCTCGCCGGCGGCAGCAGCAGCACGCCGACGTTGCAGTTCCTCCGGTTTTAATCCGGCCCGCGTGTGAATCCCACCCAGTCGAAAATATTTGTCACCCGCGATCTCACGGCGGGGGAAAACGTGCGGCAGGCCGGCTGGGCCAAATCGAAATCGGGCCTGCTCGACCGGCTCGAGGTGGACGGGCCCCGGATCACGCTGCGGCGGCGTGACGGGGCGGTGGATGAACTGCAAAAGGGGGCGTTTCGCTGCACCTCGTATCGCACGGGTTCCGGCCGTCGACTCTTCGTCATCCGCACGGACGACGGCCGCAAAATCCGCGTCATGGAGATGGCGGGGATGTTGTCGGACGAGGACTGGGATGAAATCGCCCGCGACGTGTTGGAGGCGGTGCCGTCGAATCTCACCAAGATTGTCATGCGGGCCGGCGCATCGCTCCTGATCGGGATGTTCGCCGCGGCGATTACGGCGGGCGTGGTCGCCAGCGTGTTTGACCTGACCCCCGAACAGGTCGTGTTCTCGTCACCGCTCTCGTTGAGCCTGATGGTGGGATGGTCGGTCGCGCTCTGGTTCGGCTTCGGGCGGCTGGGTTGGTGGATCTGAATAATCGACGCCTTGAGCGCCCCTGACCCGCGGGTTTGCTCACGCGGAACGAAATCCCGTTTGCATGAAAATTTCTGAGTCATCTTCTGCTGTCACCTCAGCCCATATGCCACAGCTCGATGGGCTGCGGGCGCTCGCTGTCGGTGCGGTGGTCCTGCATCATTTTCTGGAGCGCGTAACGGGCAGCGGTTGGGACATTGGCGCCGGCGCTGGCGTCCACCTGTTTTTTGTCCTCAGCGGCTTTTTGATCACAGGCATCCTCCTGCGGGCCCGCGCGGACATCGCGGCGGAGAGACAGACGCGAGCCGGCGCGCTGGGACGTTTCTATGCTCGCCGGTGCCTCCGCATTTTTCCGCTCTACTATTTCGTCATCGCCTGCGCACTCCTGCTCAGTCTCGAGCCGGTGCGGGAGATCCTCGGCTGGCTGTTGAGCTACACCCTGAACATCCGGATGGCTCAGCAGGGCTGGTATGAAGCTACCTTTGCCCACTTTTGGAGCCTCGCCGTCGAGGAACAGTTCTACGTCGTCTGGCCTTGGCTGATCATCCTTCTGCCCGCGCGCTGGATCAAGCCGGCCATCATCGTGGCCGTGCTGGTCGGTCCGGGCTATCGCCTGACCTATGTTCTTTCCGACTACACGGCCGTGTCGGCGCTCGGGACCTACATCTCCACGTTCTCGTGTCTGGATTCACTCGGCCTTGGTGCGCTCCTGGCGATGGTGGCCGCGGAACGGCGAGACGGGCGGGTTCTGGCGCGACGAACGCTGATCGGTGTATTGGTGATATCGTCGTGCGTGCTGGCCCTCGCGTTCTGGAATGGCGTGGTCTTTATTGTGCTCCACGACACCGCCCAAGCGGGACTCTTCGTCTGCCTTCTGGCGGTTGCGGCTCCCGGCTTCACGGGCTGGTTTGGCCGCCTGTTGCAGTCTCGATCGCTCCAATACATCGGGCGGATCAGCTACGGAATTTACATCTATCATCCGTTTGTGCCCGACCTCGTCTCAAATTCCTGCCGGGGACTGGGCGTGCCTCCCCCGGAAAACAGGCTCATCGCCGGCGCGATCTGGGTGGCCGTCAGCCTGGCCCTCGCATCGCTTTCCTGGTTTCTCCTGGAAAAGCCAATTCTCCGGCTGAAACGATATTTTCAGGATCCGCCGCGCTCCGTCTGATCCGCAGCCGCGACCCGTCTAGCGCACGATCCGCGCCGGGTTACCTGCGACGATGCTCCCGGCCGGAACCTCAAAATTTACCACCGCAACCGCTCTCACAATCGACCCTTCACCCAAGCGCGCTCCCGGCAACAGGACCGCCCCGCCCGATCCAACTATTCTCGCCGATGAAAATATCTCGTCTATCACCGGTAGGACGCCCCGCCTTCAGCAATTTGGTAAAGTTCAAACGATTGGCCTAAATGATGCGCCTGTGCTCGGGCTCCGCATTTCGAGAACTTTTTGCTAGCGGCAGCCCTCGCAGCGCAGTTAGAATGGGCCATTCTCCGCTACTGGCTGCCACTTTTCGATGTCCGAAATTTGAGAGGCGGCCGGAAAATGTCACCCAGCCCCTCGGCCAGACCCACGGATGCGGAGAAACCGAGATCTCGTTCCGCCTGTTCGTTCGAGCCGCACGAATGACGGATGTCGCCCGCGCGCGCCGGCTGATATTGGGGCGTCACGCTCTTGCTGAGAATTCGGCTCATAGTCGCAAAAAGCGAGTTCAGCGCCACGGCCTTACCCGTGCAGATATTGGCAACTCCCGACCGAATGCTCGGCTTGGTCGCCGCTAGAACATTGGCCCTGGCGACGTCGAAAACAGAGACGAAATCACGGGTCTGTTCACCATCACCGAAAATTGTCGGTGCCATGTCTCGGG
>JANXSC010000209.1 GCA_025352845.1 Opitutaceae bacterium | reverse complement strand
CGCCGGCGAGCACATAGCGTCCGGTGTGGTCGGTGAGCACGCTCAGTCCGAGCTGCGGCAGGGCGACTCTTGCACCTTCGAGCAGATTGCGGGTGGCGACGTTGCTCACGTTCCCGGTGATCACCGCGGTGGTTTCGGCGGCGCTGGCCGGGCCGGCGCAGAGGAGCGCCAACCTGACGAGAACAAAAATCCATCCAGATAGTAGTTTGATTTTCATAGTGTGAGGGGTGGTTAAGATCTCCGCATTTTCGAAAAGAGCATCAGGCGACCGTGGCGGGCGCTGCGACGATGGGCAGAGGTTCATGGGGAAAGGCGAGTGGGCCGACGCGGGATTCATTACTGCAAAATGGCAGCCAGGATGGGTTCCACTCCGAAGCGCACGGCGTCGGTGCAGGGCAGGTTCGTGAGGCTGGCCTGGCGTCGCGTTCGGCGCGGGCGGCGGCGTCGGTGTTACCGAGCGCGGAACTGCCGTAGCAACCCACCAAAATGCGGAGCCCCAAGGCCCGCGCCGCCGCGATGAGGCGCAACGCCTCGTCGCGCCCGCCGCACTTCATGAGTTTGATATTGATGCCGTCGACGAGCCCGGTGAGCGATGCGAGATCGCGGCTTACACAGCAGCTTTCGTCCACAAAAATGGGCAAGGGGCTGGCGGCGCGCACGGCAATCAAATCCGCTTCGCATCCACGAGGGAGCGGTTGCTCAAAGTAATCGACCCCGCGAGTTGCGAGCCAGGCCGACATTTTGCACGCATTCGGCACCGACCAGCTGCCGTTGGCATCGCCGCTCAAACGCCCACCGTCACCGACTTCGTCGCGCACTGCGGCGAACATGGCCTGATCAGCCGCGATACCGTCGGATGAACCGAGCTTGATCTCGAACGCACGCACGTCCCCGGTCTCGCGCCAGAGGCGCACGCGTTGTCTTGCCGCCTCGGGCGTAGATATACCGACGGTGACGGAGGTGAACGGACCGTCGGCGGGCGAGAGCCCCAGCAATCGCGACACCGGCTGGCCGATTTTCCGGCCGGCCCAGTCGAACATGGCTTGGTTGATTCCGGCGATGAGGGCGGAGGAGATGCCCGCCCCGCGGAGTTGTTCTTCGACAGCGATTCGTTGCCAAGCAGAGGTGCGGCTCAGCTCGGCGCGCACGGAGGTGAGCGCGGCAACAATGTCGTCACTCGTTTCGCCACGGGCGCCCAAGCTGAAGGGAACGGCTTCGCCCCAGCCTTCGATCGAATCTTCACGCCACCGCAGCCAAACGACTTGGCTGTGCGTCTGCGTCTCTCGGCTGATCGTGAGCGGCACACGCTTTTCAAGGGTGAGGACGGTGTGTTCGAGCGTGCTCACGACGAGGACGAACTCGCGCGAGCGGAAAGCCCTCCGGTCGGGAGCGGCGGGTTGTGCTGGGGGAAGGGCCGAGGAGTCATGAAGCGATGTGCGGCTGACGTGGAATCACAAACGAAGTGCGTGCACATCTCGTGATTGATTTATCCGGCGCCGCTGGCAAGGGGCGCGCGAGCGTCGTCGGCGATTACAGCCGAAAGTAGGTAGCGCGCCGCACGGGCCGGCCCGATCAGCGCAATTGCGCAGCAAGCTGAGTGCGGTTGCGCACGCCTAACTTCCGAAACGCAGAGCAGAGTTGCATCTTGACCGTCGACTCGCTCTTGCGGAGCAACGAGCCAATTGCGGCGTTCGTCTGGCCGTCGCGCACGAGCAGGGCCACTGCTCGTTCGCATCGGGTGAGCTGAGCGAGCCAAGGGAGCGCATGCTCGTCTCCTGCGTTGCGCTCGGGCGAGGATTTCCGGTGCAGGCGGATGAGAAAGTAGGGGGCACCGACTGCCGAGCCAACGTTTTCAAACAGTTCGACCTGTGCGCTTAATTCCGGTCGGCGCGCATGCGCCACGTGGACGAATTGCGGGGCGAATCCGCTGGACAGCGCCGCATGACGGCGGGCCTCGCACGCGACGAGGATCTCTGGCGGCACGGCCGGCACGAACGCTCCCTTGACTGCGCGGGCTTCGACTTCGCCGTGCAGCCAGTCGACGCAGAGCCGTCGCGCCTCGAAGTTGAAACAAAACGGCTGGAGCGACCAATCGAGCATGACGAGGGGAACGGGCAACTTTTGGAGCACGTCGCGCAAAGAATGCGTCATCGTGCGCTCACATTGCTGGCGATGGAGTCGGCCGATGACACCGGCGAGAGCAAAACGCAGATGATCTAGCAGGCGGAGCTCGTGCGCGTTGAAGTCGGGTTGCGCGGCGGCGCGGCGCACGCAGACAAGCGCCTTGAGCCGCCGGCCTTCCCAGAAGTAGATCTCGACGTATTTGTCCCAACCCTCGCGCCGCTGAAAGCGCTCACAATACGGCGTTTTGATAGACGGCGGCAAGGCGTGTAGATGCTCGTTGAGCGTGCTGCGCGCGACCCCGAGGTGCTGGCGCAGGAAATGCGGGGTCGGGTCAAACGCGCTGTAACGCTCGGTCATGTAGGTGGGGTCACGGGACGGCGAAAGCTGCGTGTCGCGCACCAGCGCCGGGCTAAAATATTCCAGACTGTTGAACGAGATGCAAAGAGAGTGGAATGGTAGTGCGCCCCGCAGCAAATGCTCTGTGCGGGCCGCAAATTCATCCAGTGATTCGGATTGTAGGAGATCGCGCAGCGAGGCGGAGAGCCCTGGCTTGCTGGAAAACCGAAATTTAGCCGTCAGCATGTAAAACCCTTCACCGGATCGCCGACCCATAGCGAGCGGGATTTGGCGTCGAAAAACGTCTTGGTCGCACATCGATCTTTGCGTGGAACGGAGTCGGGGTGGCGCTACATCCGCAGCAGTAACGCCCGATCACGGTCGCCTGATCGAGTTGTCGCAGGAATTCGGATTTCGGCCCGGTGCAGCGCTCTATGATCCACCGGGCAACGTGCCGCTCACGTTCGGTGAGAGCCCGAGGAAACGTTGCGTCGGGCTGTTTCACTGCGGCTCACCCAAGATTCTTATCCGTCACCGCACCCTCGACGCACACGGTCACGAGTGCATCGGAGGGTGCGGTCACCGACAAAAATTTGGGCTGACCACCAATCGTAGGGCCGCCGCTCGCTTGCCGCGGCGAAGCCTTGCGACGACAAGCCGGCGCGCCGGGCGCATCTCAGTTTCTTGCAGCCGGGTGTAGACTTTCCGGATGAAACCAATGGTGCGGGGATGATGGAGGCTGGGGCAGAGCCGGGCGACGCTGATCGCCACGTTGCAGGCCGAGGTGGAAGCGGTGACGGGTGCGATGGGTGCGGCGGTGGCAAGGTTCACCTGCAGACCATGTCCCAATCCACGCTTGATTTCCCCGTCCGGCGACAAACACTTTCCGTTTTAAGAAAATCCACCGCCCATCCGTGAGCAAGAAACCGACTGCCATCGCCGAGAAAAATTCCGCGCCCGCCGTGCCTGCCAACGATGCCGCGCACGCGCCGATCAATGCCGGCCTCCCGCGGGAGGAGAAGATCGAGCTTTACCGGAAGATGGTCCGCATCCGCCGCTTTGAGGAGCGCAGCCTCCAAGCCTACCAGAAGGGCGGCAAGATCGGTGGCTTCCTCCATCTCTACATCGGGCAGGAAGCGGTCGCCGTCGGCTGCTGTTCGCTGATGGGCAAACACGATCACGTCATCACCGCCTACCGCGACCATGGCCACGCGATCGCGGTCGGCATGGACACCAAGCCGCTCATGGCCGAACTCTACGGCAAGGCGACCGGCTGCTCGAAGGGCAAGGGCGGCTCGATGCACTACTTCGATCCGACGAAAAATTTTTGGGGCGGCCACGGCATCGTCGGCGGCCAGATTCCCCTCGGCGTGGGCCTCGCCTATGGCGTGAAATACCAGGGCCACAAGGGCGCGGCGATGGCGTTTATGGGCGACGGCACCGTCAACCAGGGCGCCGTGCATGAAGCCTATAACCTCGCGTCGCTCTGGCAGCTCCCCGTGATTTTTGTGATCGAGAACAACGGTTACTCGATGGGCACGAGTCAGGAGCGCTCCTCCGCCGGCGCGCTCGCCAAACGCGCCGAGGGCTACGACATGGCCTGGGGCGTCTGCGACGGCCACGATGTTTACCAGGTCCGCGCCACGATGGACAAGTTTCTCCGGCTCGCGCGCGAAGAATCCAAGCCGGCCGTGATCGAGATTCGCACCTACCGCTATCGCGGCCACTCGGTCGCCGATCCCGACAACACCTACCGCAGCAAGCAGGAGATCGAGGAATACCGCCGCAGCAAGGATCCGATTCAGGTTTTCCAAAACCAGCTCCTCACCGAGCGCGTGCTCGACGAAGCGTTGATTGAAAAAATCGACGCCGAGGCCCGTGCCGAAGCGGACGCCGCCGCGGATTTTTCCGAGGCCAGCCCCTTCCCCACGCCGGACGACATCCAGAAGGATGTTTACTGGGAGACCGACAATCCCACCGAGCGCAAATCCCAAGGTCGGCTCTTCTTCGACTGAGCCTTTGATTTTATCAGGAAATCAGGAACTCAAGAAAACTGATCCTAAACCCTGATTTCCTGAGTTCCAGATTCGCAACTTCATCTTTTTCCCATGCCCGTAATCGAATACCGCGAAGCCATCCGCGATGCCCTCGCCGAAGAACTCACCCGCGACGCCAACGTCGTCGTCTTCGGCGAAGAAGTCGGGCAGTTTCAAGGTGCCTACAAGGTCACCAAGGGTCTCCTGGAAAAATTTGGCCCGAAACGGATCGTCGACACCCCGATCTCTGAGGCCGGTTTCATCGGTATGGGCATCGGTGCCTCAATGCTCGGCGTGCGGCCCGTGATGGAGCTGATGTTTTGGTCGTTCTACTCGGTCGCGTTCGACCAGATTCTGAACAACGCCGCCAACGTCCGCTACATGAGCGGCGGCCAGATCAATTGCCCAATCGTCATCCGTGGGCCGGCCAATGGCGGCACGAATGTCGGCGCCACGCACTCGCACACGCCGGAAAATGTTTTGGCGAACCACCCCGGCGTGAAGGTCGTCGTGCCCGCCACCGCCTACGACGCCAAGGGTCTGCTCAAGTCCGCCATCCGCGACAACGACCCGGTCTTCTTCCTCGAAAACACGATGCTCTACGGTGAGAAGGGCGAGATTCCCACGGAGGAATATCTCATCCCGCTCGGCAAGGCTGACGTGAAACGCGAGGGCACCGATCTCACGATCGTCACCTACGGCCGCTGCGTGTTGCACTCGCTCGCCGCCGCCGCGCTGCTCGAAAAGGAGCACGACGTGTCCGTCGAGGTCGTCGACCTGCGCTGCATCCGGCCGCTCGACATCGACACCGTGCTCGCCTCCGTCGCGAAGACGCACCGCGTGCTCATCGTCGAGGAGCAGAAGCCGTTTGCCAGCGTCGGCTCGCAGCTCGCCTACATGATCCAGCGCGAAGCGTTCGACGAACTCGACGGCCCGATCCACCGCCTCGCGACGATCGATGCGCCCGCCATCTACAGTCCGCCGGTCGAGGCCGAACAGCTCCCAAATCCGCAGCGCGTGCTCAAGGCCGCGCTCGCCGCGGTCGCCTAGGCGAAAATTGTAAAAGCGGGAAATCGGAAAAGCACAAAACGCCACGCTTCTCACCTCGTCCATTCTCGCTCAACCCGTTTCTCACTTTCTCGATTTTCCACTTTCCGATTTTCCAATTTTCAATTCCATGGCCCAAATCATCGAAATGCCGAAACTCAGCGACACCATGACGGTGGGCACGCTGGTCAAATGGCTGAAGCAGGAAGGCGACGCCGTGAAAGCCGGCGACATGCTTGCCGAGGTCGAGACCGACAAGGCCACGATGGAGCTGGAGAGTTTCTTCGATGGCGCGCTGCTGAAAATCTTTTCTCCCGCCGGCTCCCAAGTCGCCATCGGTGCTCCGCTCTGCGCCATCGGCAAGCCGGGTGAAAAGGTGGACGCACCGGCGGTCAAGGCCGCGCCGACCGCTGCGGCGGCCGCACCCGCGCCCGCCGCTTCCGCTCCGATTGCAGCTCCGATTGTAGCCGGGCTCGCTGAGCCCGGTCCGGGGTCAGCGACCCCGGCTACAGCAACCCCGGCTCCCGTCGTGAACACCGGCCGCATCAAGATTTCCCCGCTCGCGAAGAAACTCGCCGCCGAAAAGAAAATCGATCTCGCGCGCGTCACCGGCTCAGGCCCCGGCGGCCGGATTGTCCGCGCCGACATTCTCGCCGCGGAAAAAAATCCTCCCACCGCAAAATCAGGCGGCACGTTCGCCGGCGGTGCGCTCGCGCCCAAGGGCCCGATTCAGGAAGAGCGCGTCGTCCCGGTCTCCACCATGCGCGGCGTGATCGCCAAGCGCATGCTCGAGTCCACGACGCAGATTCCCTACGCCTACCTCGACATCGAGGTGGACGCCGAGCCGCTGCTCGCCCTGCGCCAGCAGCTCAACACCGGGCTCGAAAAGGAAGGCGTCAAACTCTCGGTCAACGATTTCATCCTCAAGGCCAGCGCCGAGGCGCTGCGCCGGGTGCCCGCCGTCAACACCTCGTGGCAGGGCGACAAGATTCAATACTTCGCCGCGGCGCACGTTTCCTTCGCCGTGGCGATCGAGGATGGGCTCATCACGCCGGTCATCCGCGACACGCACCTGAAAAGCATTTTTCAAATCAGCGCCGAGGCGAAGTCGCTCGGCAAACGCGCCAAGGAAAAGAAGCTCACGCCCGCGGAATTCACGGGCGGCACGTTCTGCGTCTCGAACCTTGGCATGATGGGCATCCCGAAATTCTCGGCGATCATCAATCCGCCCAACGCCGCGATCCTCGCCGTCGGCACCACCGTCACCAAGCCCGTCGTGAAACACGGCCAGATCGTCGTCGGCCAGACCATGACGCTCACGCTCTCGTGCGACCATCGCTTGGTGGATGGTGCCGTCGGCGCGCAATACCTCGGCGCGCTCAAGCAGCTCTTGGAGTCTCCGGCGTTATTGTTGGTGTGAGCTTCGCCGCTGCGCCCTGGGAAGCCTCCGTCGAGGCAGGGTCGGCGCAAAGTATCCCGGCGCGCGCAGGACGCCGCTCGATCATCCCGCGCCCATGCTGGTCCGATCCTGCGCCTGAGCGGCCGGGCCGCAACCGGCCAGCACCACGATGCCGGAGTTCGAATTCGGCACCCCGGCGGGCTGATTCGCGCTCGTCGTCGGGCGCGCGCCGCTGCTAGCGTGGCGGCTCGATTTTCGTCCGATGAGCCGATGCCGCCACCTCCTTTCGCTTGCCGCCGGCCTCGTGCTCGGCGCACTCGCGGCCGGAGCTGCGGAGGCCAGGGTGGTCGCACTGCCGCCCTTCCTCGTCGAGGAGACGAAAGCTTTGCCGTGGCGCTATGCGGAGGTGGCAACCTCGGCAGCGGATGCTGCACGAGGTTCAGGTTGGGAGATGTTATCGTCCTGTCCGGAGCGGCTCACCCGCGCTCTCGTCGCGAACCATCATCGTCTGCACGTTCTGCTGGGCGAACTGCTGCCCCCTGCGCTTCAGTTAAGAATGACCGAGAAGCGAACGCTGCTCTTCGTCGACAGTGCGCAGCTGCCCCCCACGTCGCAGGAAGTCGTGGCGCGAATGGCCGCGACCGCGGCCGAACAGGACCGCCTCGACGATGCCGTGGTGCCACTCGACGACGGTCGTCTGCGCCGTCGCCCGCCGCCGCCGCGCTATACCTTCCTGCCGAATCTTCGGCTGTGGGATCGTGACGCGGGGACGCTCTTTGCGATCGTGCGAGAAAGTGAGTTCGACGCCAACCGCGTCGCGCTCACGCCGGACTACGTGGCTTATTTGCTGCGGAACCGGTTGCCAGCGTTGCCCCCGTGGTTCATCAGCGGCGTCCTCACGCTGTTTTCGCGGGCAAAGTTCGCCGAGGACACGCTCACGCTCGACCGTCTGGACTGGCTTTCGGAATCGGGCAGCGCGGCGCTGCAAACCGGCCCGGAAGCGAACCGCGCGTTGCTGCCCCTCCACGAGTTTTTCACGGGCAACCTCTCACCGAGCGACCCCGCGCTCGGCGGGGGCGCTGTCGCTGTGGCAGGCGCAAGCCGCCTTGTTCATACACTGGGGACTCGGCGGCCGTGGCGCGCCCCGGCGAGCGGCGCTCTGGAAATTCGCCGAGCGGGCGGCGGTCGAGCCGGTAACGGAGACGCTTTTTCAGGAATGCTTCGGCCTCGATTTCGCGACCGCGCAGCAGCAGCTCACGGCGCATCTCCCGGAAGCAATCCGGGAAAAATTCGCGCTCCGCCCGGCGCAACGGCCGCGCCTGCCGGACTACCCGTTGCGCCCCGCCAACGACGTGGAAATCGCGCGCCTCAAGGGCGACTGGGAACGGCTCGAGATTGGTTACGTGAAGGCGCAATTCCCCGTGCTCGTGCCAAAATATCTGGAGCAGGCCCGGCGCACCCTGATGCGTGCCTACGACCGCGGCAGTCGCGACCCGCGGTTGCTCGCGGTGATCGGCCTGTGCGAAGTCGACGCCGGCAACGACGTCGCCGCGCGTGAATTCCTCGAAGCCGCCGCCGCG
>JANXSC010000198.1 GCA_025352845.1 Opitutaceae bacterium | reverse complement strand
TGCCGGCGAGCTCGGCGACCGTCTCGAGGACTTCGTGGCGTTGCGCCAGGTTCATGCGGATGAACTCGCCGGTGCTGCCGAGCGCGAGCACGCCATGAACACCACTGCGGCGCAGGAAGGCGAGATGCGCGGAGAGCGCGCGTTTCATGAGCCGGCCGCGGGCGTCGGTCGGGATCCAGAGAGCGGCGAAAACGCCTTTTTTTGGAGCAGGAGAAGACATGGAAGAAGAATTTGTTTCGCGCCACCGCGCGCGGTCCGTCCGGGCGGCCCGCTTCGCCGGGATCGATTCGGGAGGCGCGCCGAGAGGAATGAGGAGCCGTGGGTCAGAAGCGGCCGCTGATGCCGAAGTTCACCCGCGTGCCATACAGCTCGCTCATATCGATCCGCTTGATCTGGCCGCTATACCAGTCGGGCGAGTTGTTGAAGATGTTGACGACATCGACGAACAGCGTGAGCGCAGGCCGCAATTTATAAGAGAGGTTCACATCCACCGTCGGATCGTCGGTGACGGTGTTGCTGAGAAACAGATTCGTCGTGTTCACCGACGAGAGATAGGCGCTCTTGTAGTGATATTCGAGGCGCGCGCCGAAGCGGCGCCAGTCATAGCTGAGGCCGGCGTTGTAGGTGCGGGGCACAAAGCCCGCGAGCCGGCTCTGGCCAAACGAATAGCTACCACTGGTCACCAGCTTCGTGTAGTTGGCGAAGACGCTAAGGCCGTTGAACGGCGCGGGCAGGCCGACCAACCGCTGGTTGTAATTGAGTTCCCAGCCATCGATCTTGGCCGCGCCGAGGTTGATCTTCGTCGCGTAGTCGAAATCGGTATAGCTGCCGCCGAAGATTGTTGAGGCCGCTGCCGATCAGGAAGGAGCTGCCCTGGATGAAATCCTTCACATCCTTGTGGAACCAACCGGCGGACAACACGCCCGCGGGCTCGAAATAATATTCGAGGGAGACGTCGTAGTTTTCGGTGTATTGCGGCTTGAGGCCGGGGTTGTTCTGCGTGACGGAGCCCAGGCCGCTGTTGGAGTTGTAGCTCACGGTCGTGCTCGGCACGAGATCGCGGATCGCGGGGCGCGCACTGCTGGTGGAGTAGCTCGCGTGCATCACGAAGTCGCGGCGCGGCTCGTAGCGAAAATGAATGCTGGGAAAAACTTTCGCGTAGTCGCCGGATTTGCGGACGATGGTCTTGCTCGGGTTCAGCGAGTCGGCGAACGAGCCCTGCGCCTCGACCTCGGTCGCCTCGTAGCGCACGCCGCCGAGCACGGAGAGTGCGCCAAATTTCACGTTCCCCTGCACGTAGCCGGCGGAGACACTCTCGCTCGCAATGCTCGCCGGAGACCGGAAGGACACGCTCGTGCCGTTGGGCGCGAAGTAGGCGGGGGTGCTGCGGAAGAGCGCGTTGACGGGATCGAGGTTGAGCTTGTCGCGCCGCGGGTAGCGGCCGTTGAACAGCCCGTAACCGGGAGTGTCTTGGCGGAACTGCGCGATGTTATCGTCGTTCACGCCGGTCGCGGGATTGGTGCCGCGCACGCCGTCCGCGCCGACGAAATTCCACAACGGACGGTAGGTGACATACCAGCGGTGCTGGTGCCGGTAGTTCAGGCCGGTCTTGAGCGTGACGGGAAAGCGAAGCTCGCTGAGCTTTTTCTCATAGTCGGTGCGGAACGAACCGATCTCCTCGCGCGTGACATCGGGCTGCTCAAACCGCTGCGCGGTGTAGCGATTAAAATTCGTGCCGTAGGCGATCGGCGTGCCGATCGTCTGGAGGTAGAGCGGCCGCGTGGTGTCGCGCGACGTATCGATGGCCAGGCCGACACCGGTGAGCGTCGTCGTGAAACCGTAGAAGTTATTGTCGTAGGACGAGGGGTTGAACGACGCGGACGCGGTCAGTTTGGCATCGCTCCATTTTTTTTCGCCGCCGACACCGATTTTATACTGGTGCGAGCGCTTGTTCTCCTTGGCGACCTGGTTCACCCAGTTCGCGTTGAGCATTTCCGTGTAGGTGTCGGTGTAGCCCGGAGCCACGCCGGCGGCGGCGCCGCTCGTCGTGCGCGGGATTGCGCCGGCCTCGATGGCGGCGCGACTGACGACGGCGTAGTCGGCGACGAGGCGATTGCTGGCGGAGCCCTGCCAGTTCACGCGGTCGAGGTCGGAGGCGAAATAATTCAAGTTCGCATCGACGTAGAGGCGCGCGCTCGCATCGAACCGATATTCGAGCTTCGAACCGACCCCGGCGCGCACGCGCTCATAGTAGTCGTTCAACGCACGGGCGTTCGTGTTGCGGCCGTCGAGCTCGGCGTGCTGCATCTGGATGCGGTCGCGAAAACTGTAGGTCTTCGAGTAGCTCGCGGAGACCGCGAGGCCGAACCGGCGCTCGGGGCCAAAGGTGTCGAGGAACGTCACCGCGGCGTTGGGGCCGAACTTGTGGCGCAGGCTGCCGCGGTAGGTGTTCTGAGCCAGTCCGGCGCGATAGCTGACGACGCGGTTCTGGAAGTCGAACGCGGACTTGGTGACGAGATTGATCGAACCGCCGAGCGAATCGGCGGGCAGCTC
>JANXSC010000183.1 GCA_025352845.1 Opitutaceae bacterium | reverse complement strand
GCGCGACGAGATCGCGCAGGACCGGACCGGCGACGAGGCGGCCGTCGGAGCGCGTGGCGAGGCCCTTCAGGTTGCGGCTCGGGACATCGCGGAAGAAGTCGATGTCGGTTTTCTTCGAGAGCGTCTGGGCCACGGTGGGGTTGACCACGAGGCACGCTGAGAATCCGAGGACGGCGGCGGAGAATTTGAAACGCAACACGCCGACTACTCGGATGCGAAGAGTAGCGAAAAGCAAGGCTGGGGCCGGTCGTTCACTCGGGTGCAAATCAGGAGTTGAGCGGTCGGTGCGCCCTCTCGGAGCGCCGCCTGATGGCAATGACCGATTTCAAGCGTCGCTACACGACGCAGTCTGTTTTGCCCGGCGGTTCCGTGGGCTGAAGGCCCACGGCTAATTTCGTTCCGTCGCTCCGCGACTGCTCAAAACCTGATTGGCGCTACGTTCACTCCACCACCACCAGCGGCCGGCGGATGATCGAGTTGAAGAGTTTGCCGGGGAGGAGGTGTTTTTCCCAGAGCGGGAGGACCGCTTCGCGACGGCGGAAGCGGGTCTCGTCCGCGCCGCGCGCGATGCGTTCAAACGAGCCCGGCACGTCGGGAGTCGTGACGGTCTGGTCGCTGAAGAGAGAAGTTTTTTCGACGACGGCGATGCACACGCCGTCGCTCGGGCGGTCGTCGCGCATCGCGGCGAGGTAGGCATCGAAGCTGCGCAATTCGGAGGCCGCGATGACGCGCGGCCGGCCGGTGAGTTGATCGAGCGCACGGCCGGGGGCGAGGACGACCTCGAGTTGTTTGCCAGTCCAGGCAGGGTTGATGGGAAGGTCGATCACTTCGCGATGCGCGGCGCCTTGATAGTCGCGCCACGCGAGCGTGGCCTGCACGATCTGCCCGCCGGCGGCGTGAGTGCGGGAAAGTTGAAACTGATCGAGCGTGACGGCGGGATTGGTTTCGAGCGGCTCGATGGAAAACGCGACGTGGTCGGGGAAAGTTTTGGTGAAGGGATTCTGCAGGTTGCCCGCGAGGCCGGAGACAAACTCGCCGAGACCCTGGGCGAAACCCTGCGGGCCGGAGTAAACGGCCTGCGCCTCGAGCCGCGCGGACCCGGGAAACGCGATGTTGCTGCTGAGGCGGAAGCCATTGGCGAACCCACCATCGTTGGAGCCGAGGATCGCCTGCGTGACGCCGCTGGCGACGATGGCGGGCGTGAGTTGCTGCTGGCGCACGACGGAAAAGTGCAGCGTGCGAGCCTCGCCGTGCAGCGGGCGGACCGTGACTTCGACGGTCGTCATCTTCGGTCCCGGTCCGAGCGTGCCGGAAATCGCGGAGAGCCGATCCTGCGTGATGGTGCCGATCACGGCGCCGGTGTTGGCGAGTTTCACCGACTGCATTTGTGAGGGCAAAATGGTGAGGATTTCGGCGGCGCACATCGGCAGCGCGACATCGCCGAGCGCCAGCATCGGGTGCCCGAAGGCGGTCACGCGGCCGCCGGCGATGCGCGAAACCGTGCCGGTGCCGGCGAGCGTGATATCGCCGGTGGCGAGGGCAACGGAGACGGCCGAACCGGGGTGAAGCGGCGCGGAGCTGGCAGTGGAACCGGCGGAGCTACCCCCGAGTGCGATGGTGTTGAGACCGAGCGCGGCAAACTGCGGGGCGAAAAGTTCGGCCACGACCGGGCTCAAGCCACCGAAGGCGAAGACCGGTTGGAGGGCGTGGTAGTTAGAGTCGAGCGCACTGGGTGCCCGGGCAGAAAGCGGGGCGGAGACAAGGGAACCCGACGGGCGGACGGCCTTGGCGCCGACCTCCTCAAGATCGGCGGCGGGCGTGAAACCCGCGTAGCGCACGGTCTCGAAGCGTTGAATCTGGTAACTGAGCGCGCCGGCCAGGCGGCCGTCGATGTAGAGCGGACTGCCGCTCATGCCGGCGACCGCGCCCATGTTTTGCACGCGCGGATCGGTGAGCTGGCAGACGATGAGCGATTTGCCGGGACCGAGGGCGTTCTCCAAAACGCCGGTCACCTCGACGACGAAAGGCTCCGGCGTCGTCCCCTGAAAAACGGTCCAGACCTCGCCCTTCTGCCCGGCCTTGAGTTCGGCGAGTGGAATCGCGGGCGCATCTACGGGCTGCGCCGCGAATGCAGCAGGGTTAATCGCGTAGGACGCGATGAGCGCGGCGCAAATCGAGACGAGACGAAATGGTTTCATGATGGACGAGGCTGCGCGATCGCCGCGGGCTCCGCGTTGAAAGACTAGAGTTCGGCGATGGCGTTTGAGAGAATCTCACACGCGCGGGAAATCGCAACTCCGTCGTGCGCGGTGCTGATGAAACCCGCTTCGTAGGCGCTCGGGGCAAGATAGACGCCGCGGTCGAGGCAGGCGTGGAAAAAACGTGCGAAAAGTTTGGCGTCGCCCGTGAGTGCGGTTGCGTAGTCGCGCACCGGCGTGGCGGTGAAGAAAATGCTGAACATCGAGCCGCACTGCGGCACCTGCACCGCGATGCCCTTCGCGTGGCACGCGGCGAGCACGGCGTCGCGGAGCTGGCGACCGAGGGCGTCGAGGCGCGCGTAGGGATTTTGTTCTTCGAGGAGTTTGAGTGCCGCGATGCCCGCGGCCATGGCGAGCGGATTTCCGCTCAACGTGCCGGCCTGATAAACCGGCCCGAGCGGTGCGAGCAGATCCATGATGTCGGCGCGTCCGCCGAAAGCTCCGACAGGCAAACCGCCGCCGATGATTTTCCCGAGGCACGTGAGATCGGGCGTGATGCGCTCGCGCTCCTGCACGCCGCCTTTGGCGATGCGGAACCCCGTCATCACCTCGTCGAAGATCAGCACGGTGCCGTGCTGCGCGGTGATTTCGCGCAGGTAGGAAAGATAGCCCGCGTCGGGCATGATGAAGCCGACGTTGCCGCAATACGCCTCGATGATGACGCATGCGATCTGGCCGGGATTGGCGGCGAATGCGGGGGCGAGCGCGGCGCGATCGTTGAACGGCAGCACGACCGTCTCCGCCGCAAACGACGCCGGCACGCCCGCGCTGTCGGGATGTCCATGGGTGAGCGCACCTGAGCCGGCCTTGATCAGCAGCGAGTCGCTGTGCCCGTGGTAGCAGCCGGAGAATTTTATTATTTTGTCGCGCTGCGTGAAGCCACGCGCGAGCCGGATGGCCGACATCGTGGCCTCGGTGCCGCTGTTGCACATGCGGACTTTCTGGATCGACGGCACGAACTTCACGATCAGTTCCGCCATCTCGATCTCGAGGGGATTCGGCGTGCCGAATGACGTGCCGTGTTCCAGCGCCGCCGCGATGGCCGCCTTGATGCGCGGGTGATTGTGCCCGTGAATCGCCGGTCCCCACGTGCCGACAAAATCGATCAACTCGCGATCATCGGCCGTGGTGAGTGTCGCGCCACGCGCCGACTTCACGAAGAAAGGCGCCCCACCGACGGAGCGGAAGGCGCGCACGGGGGAATTGACGCCGCCGGGGATGAGCTGCTTGGCGCGGGTGAAGAGTTGTTCGGAGACGGACATAAATTAGAAATCGTAAACGTCCTTGCGGTGGCCGACGCACACGATGAGCACCAGAACTCGCTGCTCCTCGATGCGCGCAACGATGCGGTAGTCACCCACTCGATAGCGCCAGTAACCATGCAGATCCCCACGCAGAGGTTGGCCGAACCGCCTGGGATCCGCAGGAGTCGCGAGGCGCGCCCGCACGAAACGAGCAATGCGTTTTTCGGCCGCGGCACCAAGCCGCTGCAATTCGCGATCCGCGTCCGCCTCGAATTCAACGCGCCAGGCCAAGGCGGCGCTCCACTTCTTCGAGGGTGACGGTGTGCGACTTCCCTGCGTTGAGGCGCTTGATGCGCTCCTCGGCGATGCGGATATCTTCCTGCTCGTCGAGCCACGCAATCAACGCCGCCCGGGTGACGGCGGTTTTCGTGCGGCCAACGCGCTTGGCCTCAAGGGTCAATTTGCGATCGAGCGCGGGCCGAAGACGGAGGGATACCATGGCGGGAAGTTATCGGGTGGGAGCAGTCGGGCAATCTGAAATCAAACTCGCCACGAGTGCGCGCCGAAGGCGGATCAGCTCACATATTTCTGCACGATCGGAATTCGCCGTCCGACGCCGAAGGCCAGGGGCGTGATCTTCAAACCCGGCGCGGCTTGTTTCCGTTTATACTCGTTGAGGTCGACTTTGCGGACGATGTCGTTGACGACGGCTTCGTCGAAACCCTGCGCGACGAGGTCGCGGCGGGAGAGGCCTTCTTCGACGTAGCCCTTGAGGATGGCGTCGAGGATTTCGTAGGGCGGGAGGCTGTCTTGATCCTTTTGATCGGGGCGGAGCTCGGCGCTCGGCGGTTTCTCGATGGTGGAGATGGGAATGATTTCCTTTTCCCGGTTGATCCAGCGGGCGAGGGCGTAGACCTGCATCTTGAAGACATCGCTGATCACGGCGAGGCCGCCGCACATGTCGCCGTAGAGCGTGCAGTAGCCGACGGCCATTTCGCTCTTGTTGCCGGTGGTGAGGAGCAGCGAACCGAATTTATTCGAGAGTGCCATCATGAGCACGCCGCGCACGCGGGCCTGGATGTTCTCCTCGGTCACGTCGCGCTGCGTCTGGCTGAACAGATGCCAGAGCACCTTCTCGGTTTCGTTGACAACATCGGCGATGCGCACGGTCTCGAAACGGATGCCGAGGTTCTGCGCGAGGATGCGCGCATCGTCGCGCGAGTGTTTTGAGGAAATGGCGGAGGGCAGGGAAACGCCGATGACGTTTTCCGGGCCAAAGGCTTCGGCCGCGATCACGCCGACGACGGCGGAGTCGATGCCGCCGGAGAGCGCGACGAGGGCGCGCTTGAAGCCGCTCTTCTGCGCGTAGTCGCGGAGGCCGAGCACGAGGGCGGCGTGGATGTCGGCCATCTCATCCAACACGAAAGTAGGCGAGAGCTGCGGGCTGAGAGCCGGGAGCTGAGAGCCAGAAGCCGAGGGCGGGAGATCGACGACGCGCAGCTCTTCAGCGAACGCCGCGAGGCCCGCGATCACGCGGCCCTGCACGTCGACGACGTGGCTGCGGCCGTCGAAGATGAGTTCGTCGTTACCGCCGATGGCGTTCAGGTAAACCACGGGACAGCCGAGCGCGCGCGCGGCGTCGGCGACGACGAGGTTTTGGCGGACGTTTTCCTTCGCGCTGTGCCACGGGCTCGCGGAGAGGTTTACCATGAGGTCGCATTTCTGCCCGGCGAGCTGCTCGATCGGCACGCGGCCGCTGTAGAGCCGGCGGGTGCTGATCATCGGGTGCGTCCAGATATCCTCACAGATCGTGATGCCGATCTTGAGGTCCGCGTGCTCGACGATCGTGGGAAAAACCGATGGCTCAAAGTAGCGATCTTCGTCGAACACGTCGTAGGTCGGGAGCAGGCACTTGCGGCCGACGGCGGTAATTTTTCCGCGATGGCAGAACGCCGCCGAATTGAAAAACGGCCGGCCGTGCCCGGTCGTGTTGGGCTCGACGGTGCCGATGAGGGCGGGCACCTCGCCGACCACGGCGGCGATCTCGGCGAGCGAATCGACGACGTCGGGCACGAAGCGCCGCTTGAACAGCAAATCGCGCGGCGGGTAGCCACACACGGCGAGTTCGGGAAAGACGACGAGCCCGGCGCCCTGCGCGACGAGTTCGCCGTAGGCAGCGATGATTTTCCGGCGATTGCCGGCGAGATCGCCGACCGTCGGGTTGATTTGAGCGAGGCCGAGACGCATGAAAAGGAGCGCGAACGTGGAGGGCTTTGCCGGGGCTGACAACTCGCAACCCAAGCTTGCGCTATGCGTCAGGCGCGCAATTGCATACCGTGTTGATCCCCATGCTCAAAGTCTTCCCGCGCTATGTGTCGCTTTCGTTGCTGGTGGCCGGTTGGGTGCGGGCGGCCGATGCGGGTGCGCCACGGTTGCTCACCTTGGAGCAGGCGATGGCCTCGGCCGAGGGCGTAAACAGCAGCGTGCTCCTCAGTCGGGAAGCGGCGGCGCAGGCGCTGGAGCAGGTCAACCAGGCGCGCGCGGGCGTGCTGCCCAGCGTCAACCTCACGGCCTTCCAGCGGCGCTCGCGCAATCTGAACATCCTCAGCACGACGGGCGCGCTCAGCGAGACGCGGCCCTCGAACCGCTTCGATGCGCGCCTCACTGGCACCTATTCCCTTCTCAACCCGCAGCTGCTCTCCGCAGGGCAGGCCGTGCGCGTCGGCGCCGAAGCCGCGCAGGTCGATGTGCGCGTGACCGTGCAGACCGCGATCGCGGGCGTGGCGCAGGCGTATTTTGGGCACCTCCGCAACCTGCGCCGGCTCGACGTGCTCGACGCCAACATCACCCGCGCCCGCTCGCTCTATGATCTGGCGAAAAATCAACTCGTCGCCGGCCTCGCCACGCAGATCGATGTGACGCGGGCCGAGGCGCAACTCGCGCAGGCCGAACAGGCCCGCCTGCAGCAGGTGACGTCCGTCATGCAGAGCGAGCTGGTTTTCAAACGGCTCCTCAACCTCGATCCCGCGGCGCCGCTGCAGCTCGCGGATTTTCAACTTGCGCGTGTGGATTCGGGCCTGGCGAGTCTGGCCGAAGGCCGCACGACGTTTGAACAACGGGCGGACTGGCTGCGCGGCCAAAAAGCCCTCGAGCAATCGCGTCTCGATGTGCGCACGGCGAAGTTCGAACGCCTGCCCACACTCGGGCTCGCCGGCGATTTCGGCCAGGGTGCCGCCAACTTCGACGACGACGGCAAACGCAAGGTCTGGACCTTTGGCGCGACGCTGACGGTGCCGATTTTCGACGGCCTGCGCGCCGGCGCGGATCAGCGTGCAGCGCTCTCGCGGCAGCGCGTGCAGCAGGCGCGGCTCAACTCGCTCGAGTTGCAAATCACCTCAGAGCTGCGGCTGGCGCGGCAGGACGCCTCGTCGCGCTACGCCCAAATCGAGGTGGCGGAAAAAACCTCCCGCCTCGCCGAGGAGCAGTTGCGGCTCGCCCGGGCCCGCTATAACGAGGGCGTGGCCGACAACCGCGAGGTGATCGAGGCACAGACGCAGCTCGCCATCGCGGCCGACAATTTGGTGGACGCCATCTACCAATACAATTTGAGCCGGGTGGAGCTGGCCCGGGCCAAGGGCGAAGTCCGCAACGTGCTCGCCGAAAAGGCTCCCTGAGCGTGGTGCCGCCCGTGCCGCCGCGCCTCATCCTCGCTTCCGCGTCGCCGCGCCGGCGGGAGCTGCTCGCGCAGCTCGGCGTCGCCTTTGAGGTCGTCGTCGCCGAGGTGACCGAGCACGAGGAGGCCTCGACCGACCCGCGCATGATGGTCGCGCACAACGCCGCGCTGAAGGCGGACTGGGTGGCGGTGCGCAACCGCGACGCGTTTGTCCTTGGAGCCGATACCACGGTGTTCGTCGACGGTTCCGCCCTCAATAAGCCGCGCGATGCGGCCGACGCGCGTGCGATGCTCCGGCTTCTCAGTGGCCGCAGCCACACCGTGTTCACCGGGCTCGCGGTGCGTCGCGCAGCCAGTGGCCTGCGCCTCGACGAGGGCGTCGCGAGTGAGGTGACGATGAAGAAATTCGACGAATCCACGATCGAGGCCTACCTTGAGAGAGTGCATACTCTCGACAAGGCCGGCGGCTACGCGATTCAGGAGCACAGCGAGCTGATTGTGGCCGGCTACACGGGTTCCCTCAGCAACATCGTCGGACTGCCACTGGAAACAACGAAACAAATTTTGACCCGCTGCGGTCTGATGCCATGACTTTTGCCGCGTTTCCGCGTCCCGTCACCCGCTCATGAGCCAAACCATCGTGCCACCCGCGCCCGTCTCGTCGTTGCGAGGCGCTTGCGTGCGCGCGTGGGCCAATCCCGACACGCGCTCGATCATGATCGGCGTCGGGGCGGTGTTGGTTTTCCATCTGCTCCTGCTGATCCTCGGGCCGAAGCTGCTCGTTTACGGGCACGGCTCATTGCCGCCGAACACGTCGAGCCCGGCGCGTGATTTCAACATCGAGTTCGCGCCGGAGATGTTCGAGAAACCGCAACCACCGCCGCCGCCGAACAAGTTCGTCGAAACCAATCCCGAGGCGCCGGAAAACACGCCGGACAAGACGAATAACTTCGCCGCGCAGAACCAGCAGGTCGCCCAGGAAAAGCCGACCCCCGACGGCAAGAGCGATCGGCCAGCCATGGAAGGCAAGAAGGACATGGAATCGAACCAGATCGTGAGCGGCCGGTTGAGCCAGCCCGTCGAGCGCACCGACCCCGAGCCGCCGGCCGTGAATATCCCGGTCGCCGAAACTCCCGTCATGGCCCCGCGCGCCGAGCAGAATCCGCTTTCGGGAGCGGAGAAATTCCAGGGTGACAACGCGGCCGGTATCGCCGGCAACATCGCCAAGCGCCTCGACAACGCGCGCGACGTGCCGGAAAAAATCGACGGCGTGAAGGACGCGAAAGCCTTCGAGGGGGCGACCTCCCTGCAGCCCGCCATCGATCCGCGCAAGCCGCGCCCGCGCCCCCAGGTGATGAAGACCCAGCAGGTGCGCCCCGCGATCCTCACCGAGCAGCGCATCGGCACCACCAACGTCGGCCTCACTGCCATCGACGCGAAGTTCAGCCAGTATGGCGCCTACCTCCAGCGCATGATCGATAGCGTGCAAATCCAGTGGGAACGCATCATTCTCCAGATGATCGCGATGCCCGCCGGCGGCAGCACGGTCTCGGTGAAATTCGTGATGAACGACGACGGAAAGATCACCTCGATCAAAACCGTGGAGTCCAACGCGAGTGAGACCGCCTCTCGCGCCTGCGTGAGCGCCATCACCGATCGGTCGCCCTACGGCGTGTGGTCGGAAGACATGAAGGCCGTGCTCGGCACGCAGCAGGAAATGACGTTCACGTTTTTCTATCAGTGAGCGCGTCCGGTGGATTCTGGGCGGGGTTGCCGCTGGGTCGCGACGTAGTGGAGATCGCGCGCGATGCGAATGGACTCGTCGCCTTCAACAAACCCGCGGGCGTGCTCTCGCATCCCAACGAAGCCGGCGACGAGCGCCGTTCGCTCCTGACGGCGCGCTACGTCACCGACGGCGAATTCTTCGAGTGGGGGACGGCCGAGGCGCCCCAGCGTCTCTGGCTGCTCAACCGGCTCGACGCCGCGACCTCCGGGGTGATTCTCGCCGCCTGCAATGCGGAACTGGCGACGCAGATCCGCGCGCATTTCAAACGCAAGCAGGTGCGGAAGGTTTACCGTGCGCTGGTCTTTGGCCTGCCGCGCGTGAAGTCGGAATTGTGGCGCGACCGCTTGAAAGTTGAGAAACGCGGTGGGCAGATTCGCACCGTGACCGGAGACGGAAACATCCCCGCGGAATGCCAGATGACGGTGGTGCGGACGAAAAATGCCGAGTGGCGGCTCGCGCTGCTGCAACTCGAGCCACGCACGGGGCGAAGCCACCAGTTGCGCGTGCAATGCGAGGACCGCGGCATGCCGATCGTCGGCGACCAAACCTACGGCGATTTCGCACGCAACCGGGAGTTCGCGAAGATCGCCGGCACCAAGCGGCTGTTTCTCCACTCGCTGGAGACCTCGTTTGAATATGAGTTTCAGGGGCGAAAAAACAAATTTACCGCGCACGCGCCACTGCCCGTCGAGTTCGCGGAGTTCCTTTGACAGTCGTCGCGGATTGCGCGGAATTCTCGCGCTCCGCCCGCCATGATCCTTCCGAAATCCAACCGCCTCACGCCCGAGCAGCTCGCCGAAATCACCGCCATCGTCGCCGAGTTTGGCTGCAAGATTCAGCCGATCGTCGGCGCGGTGCGGACCATCTATGCCATCGTGGGCGACGAGCGTGACGAGCTGATGATCAACCGGCTCAAGGACCTCGCCTACGTCGATCGCATCGATCGGATTCAGTCGCCCTTCAAGCTGATGGACAAACGATCCGATCTCGCCAGTCACCGGATCATGCTCGGCGGCGTGACCCTCGGCGAGGAACTGCTTGTGATCGCCGGTGCCTGCACGATCGATCCGAAGAATCCGAATTATTTCTATGAGACCGCCGCGGCCGTGAAAGAAGCGGGGGCTAACGCGCTGCGCGGCGGCGTGTGGAAACCGCGCACCAATCCTTACTCGTTCCAAGGCGACGTGAAGTCGCTCGACATCCTCATGGAGGCTTCGCGCCGCACCGGCCTGCCCGTCGACACCGAGGTGATGGAAGAGGCGCACATCAAACTCGCGCTCGATGCCGGGGTGCACACGCTCCAGGTCGGCGCGCGCAACGCCCTCAACTACTCGCTGCTGCGCGCCATCGGCCGCGCGATCGCGGAGCGCGACAATGTCGTGCTGCTGAAGCGCAGCATTCACATGGGCCCGTTGAGTGAGTTCATCTCGGCGGCGGAATACATCGCGGCCTTCGGCAACCCCAACGTGATTCTCTGCCCGCGCGGCACCACGCCGACGCTCGACGGCTACCGCAATCACCCCGACGAAAGCATCACGCCGCTGCTGAAGGAAAAAACCTGGGCGCCGGTCGTCGTCGATCCGTCGCACTCGGTTGGGAAGGCGACCTATGTGCCGGCGGCGGCGCTGGCGGCGGTCGCGTATGGCGCGGACGGACTTTGCATCGAGGCTCACGTCGAACCCACGAAGGGCATCGGCGACGATCCGAAGCAGGCGCTGACGCCGGAGGTGCTGAAGAAGACGATTACGCAGGCACGGCAGCTCTGGGCACTGCGGCGCGGGTGAGGTGGTTGTAGCCGGGGTCGTTGACCTCGGGCCGGGGTCAACGACCCCGGCTACAGCAAATTAAGCTGTGAGTCGTCCGTCGGCGTGACGGAGATTTTCTTTTTCGGCTTCACGGTCGGCGCGACTGCTGGGAGCGTGACGTCGGTGTCGTCGCTTTCGAGTTTTGCCAGAATCGTCTTCGCCCGATCGATTACACTGAGGGGCAGGCCGGCGAGCCGAGCGACTTGAATGCCGTAGCTGCGGTCGGCGGCGCCGGGGATGACCCGGCGGACGAAGACGATCTCGTCGTTCCATTCCTTGACGGCCACGGAGAAATTTCGGAGGCGCGGGAGGTGTTTCTCGAGCTGAGTCAGCTCCTGGTAGTGCGTGGCGAAGAGCGTGCGCGGACCGCGCTCCGGCTCGCGATGCAGATGCTCGACGACAGCCCAGGCGATCGAGAGACCGTCGTAGGTCGAGGTGCCGCGACCGATCTCGTCGAGGCAGTGTTCGGTTTGGTCGGGGAACTAGCGCTTAACGCTCAAAATCGCCGAGATGCTTTCCCGCGCTATGTAGTCCCTCCTCGCACATTCGATCGATGACGGCTACTGCGCGGCGCTGGCCAGCGATCTCGGGGAGCTGCGCAACGGCGCGAAACACCAATTTTCCAATGGTGTGTTCGTTCCCGGCTATGCCCTTGCGAAAGTCGCGCGCATCGTCGGCGCAGCGCTCAACGAAAATTTCGCAGACACGGAGCACTTGTTCGGGGAGGCGCATCTTCGTGTCGTCAAGGGCGTGGAGGAGGAAGCGCGGATCCGTGGTGAACGCGGCACTCTTGAGGAATTCTTCTATCAGGTCAGAATAGTCGGTCAGCGGGTAGTTGGGTTTCGTCCAAAGCTGCCAGAAGCAGTGTGCGGCGGCCTTCCTTACTTCTTCGTCGGAATCGCCGAAGAGGCGACGTAGGGCCTGCTCGCACCAGGAACGGCACTTCGGATCGAGGAGGTTAGATTCCGCGACGGCAGTCGCGCCTCGACGCGTTTCGACCGTCCCAGTGAGCGCGGTTTCGGCGAGTTGATCTTCGGTCGAGTGGTAAAGGCGCGCGAGGCAAGCAGCGATTCCGCCATGCTGGCGGCCCTCCGGGTTCGTGGAGTTGAGGAGGTGGTGGACGTAAGGCCTCACGGTTTCGAGCTGCTTGTTTACGCCGTGTTTGATCAAGCGGCAGACAAACTCGCTGCTGTGGAGCGCAACGTCGTAGTCGAAGAATGAAGGTAGGAGTAGCCAGTGCGCGGGCGAGGTCGTGAGAGGCCATGGCATAGACCGCGAAGGCCGCGCAGGCCCGGATTGCGGGAGAAGTATCCTGAGTTAACTTCTCGATGTCGGTGCCGAAATACTGAAGGTAGGCGCGGTCGTGGAAGACGAGCCCTGCAATGGCTTCGATAGCGTGTCCTCGGACGGTATTCAGGCCATCTATCCGGATATCTAATTGCTTCTCCTTACCGCCGGAGGTTACGCGGGTGCGTTTGCCGGTAGGCCCCGGTCCTTCGACGGCCATGCGGCGAATGAAGTCCACGGCGTCGGTCGGAAGCGGGCTGTCTTCGATGGAACCGAGGAGATCGAGCGCGGAGGTGGCGGCGTTGGCGGGTGGCCAGTTGAAGGCGAGCCGGGCGACAGCGATCTTTTCGTCATCTGGGATGGCGTCTTCCTTCAGGTTCCGCAGCACGGCGCAGAGGTAGTTCGGCTCGGCTTCGACTGGAAAGCGGTGCGCAAGCGCGGCGAAACGCTTTGGGTCTTTGGCGACAAAGCTCCCAAGCATGCCAGCAAGTTCGCTCGCGCCGCCCCGCGAGTAGTTCGAGTGATCGCGGCCGCGGGTGCGATATTTCTCCATCGCGCGCAGCCACTGGTTGTCGGTCATGTGCGACGCCTCGTCTTCGGTGATGGGGGAAAGAACCGTGTAAGCGCGGATGACGTCCGGAGGGCCGTAGGGCTGGCCGAGTTTTTCCTGCCACGAAATGAGTTTCGTCTTCGTGGTGGCCAGGGTGCGCGACGGATCCAGAGCGGAAGCGAGGGTGAACGCGGCTTGGCCGTGATACTTGTAGCCGTGGCCGGTGCGCTCATCCTCGGGCGCGAAGTTGACGACGACAGATTCGATCTTGCGGAAGACCTCCTCCGAGCCGTGCGGGGAGCATGCTTCGATGAGGCCGCGCGCGCGCCAATAGCCGCTACCGCGAAGGGCGCAGTGCAACCGGCGGGGGTCGGAGGCAAGCAGGGTGAGCGCTTCGTTGGCGAAATGCTGCGGGTGGCACTGGTAGGCGGCGAAGAGGAGCGAGTTCGCGGTGTCGAATTCGAGGTTGGCGAGGGCGTTGATGTAGGGGCGCAGTGCTTCCGGTAAGTTGGCCGAGATGGAGGCGAAGGCGGTTTTGACCGCTTGGAGGAAGGCTTCGGGGAGATCAAGATCGTCGGAGCGGTAGCGGCCGGACCAGACGCGGTCCCAAGTGAGACTGTCGGTCTTGAGATCGTAGGGCAACGCTTCGACGGTGCGGAGCACGGCGGGGAGCACGTGTTCGAGGATGGCGGTGGGCGATTTCTCCGCCGCCTCGGCGAGGTCGTCGATTCCGCAGTCGTCGTCGAGTTGAATATCAGCGTCGGGTGAACCGGGCGCGGCGTGCGCACGGACCACCTGCCGATCAAGCCAGCAAGCACCAAGCTCGGCGGCCCAAGTGGGTTGTGCTTTGGCCAGTCCCGCCACCGTGGTCCAGAAACCGCCGCTCGAGTGAAACGGAGCTTTCACGCTGTCGAGGATGCCGCTCTTCAACAATCGGAGAACGAGGTCGAAGTAACGACGGCCCGTCTCCAAGTCGCCCCGCTCCACGAGGAGTTGGAAGCGCGGATGCCAGTCAGGGTGGGATTCGAATGACTCGACAAGTTCGGCGACACGGTCGGCGTGCTGGGGCAACTGCCAGCGGAGATAAGTAACCGCGAGGTCGTTGAGCCAAGCGTCCGGAGAATGAAGCCAGTCACGAACGAGGCTCACCTTATCCGCAACGAAGAAGAGCGTGCGGGAGGAGAAAAATACGTCCCATGCGCGGGAGACGATCCTAGCGGGGTTGTTGGCCTTGTCGCGGCGGTAGGATAGTTCGGAATCGAGGAAAGGACGCAGGATCGCGAACTCTTCCTCGCTGGGATCGGGCACGGAAGCGACGAGTTCGAGGGCGAGAAGCTTGAGATGCGGGCGGATCTTCGGGCTGTTCAGGACTTGGTGGAGGTTGGCGAGATACCGCTTGCGGTCGCCGTCTCGGAGGTAAACCAGCACCTGCCGGAGCTGGGCACGTCGGAAGAGGAGCTGATCGTCAGTTTCGAGAAACACCGCGAATTCCTCCGAGCGCGCGACTGCATTTCGGGCGAAGCAGTAGTCGAAAAAGCTTTCGTGGCCGAAGCCGTAAACCTTGCCGTTGAAGGTCAGGACTCCGCTGGAGACGAGGTGGTCGACGAAGACCCGTGGATACTGATCGAGGAAGTCTCGGGGGACAGAAAGCTCCTGGCGCTTGCTCATTTCGTCCGTCAGGGCCTTGAGCAAAGGCCCCCAGTGCGACGCGTGGGTAGGATGCGCGGCCTCGGCCTGCCTTTTCTTCACGTCCCAGTAGGCGTCGAAGAGGTCCTTTTGAGTGAGGAAGGACGGCTTGTCCTGCAAGGCGAGTTTCGAGTCGACGAACAACGCGAGGTTCTGCGCGACGCGGAGCAGTTCGATTTGGCGCGGCTGAAGCCGCTCCGGCTTTCCTCCGGCAGCGTTGACCACCTCCTTCACCTCGTCCGACGTGAGCGGCTCCAGCTTGATCGGCTTCTCGTCTTTCGGGAGGAGTGAACGGAAGCGGTGGTCGTTCTCGTAGTCGAACTCGCGGCAGGCGAGCACGAGGTGAACGATCTGGGTTGAGCGAAGGCCACGGACCTCCTCGACCAAAGCCGCGAGGGCATCAAAGAAATCGGGATGACGGCCGGAGGCAGCGCTAACAAAGTCGAGCTGGTCGACAATCAGGACGACGGGTTGGTTCGGGTAAGCGCGGGCAAGGACGAGCGCGGGTGATTCACTCAGGCCCATCTGCTCGCCGAGACCGGCGGTGGTCAGGGTCGGCTTCAGTCGATCGAGCCGGAAGGAGAGGACCGGTAATCCGGCCGCGAGGAGTTCGGTCGCGATCTGGTAGAAGCAGGCGCTCTTGCCGCCACCGGCGGTGCTTGAGATAAGGATGTCCAGCGAAGTGGTCGCGCCTCGGATTTTGTCGACGGCCTCGCGAGCCGCCTTACGGGGAACGAGCGATCCGGAGATCAACTTCGCCTTCTGCCCGGCGACGTAGTCGTTGGTGGCCGCGCTGAGCTGTTGGCGGACGGTCGGCGACGTCGCGACTTCGCGAAGCCGGATGCCGGCCTTCTCGAGCTGAGCCAGAATCAGGGCGCGGCTGAGCGTCTGGTGGACGTTGTTGAGGTAGATGGAGGAAAGGTTCGCCTGCGTCGAGATGGCCGGGCCGTTGAACAGCGCGGTGAGGAGCGGGTGCAAGAATTGCTCTTCGAGGGTTCCTTCGTCGGCGCAACGAACGTAGACCTTCAGGAGGAAGGCGAAGACCTCCTCCTCCGGAATGTTGTGGAGGTGCTTCCGAAGGGCCGTGAACTCCTTGAGCCGCGGCTTGGTCAGGAACTCTGCCTTGAACTCGTCGAAATCCTTCGCGCTCCGCGCGTGGGTGCTAAGGATGCGGAGTTCGCGCGCGTCGCTGATCGACGCGAAGATTGCACGTTCGCCCGCCTCGGCACACGAGCGGAAAAAGTCGAGAACGTCTTCGGATTTCAGCTTCTGGAGCGACCAGTTTTCCTGGGCGGTGATCTGGCGCTTGGTCTGCCAGTGCTCCTTCCTCCCCTTACGGAGAAGAAAGAACTCAGCACCGTCTACGCCGGGCGGCTCAATACGGATCGAGTCGGCTCGGTCTTGCACTACATCCAACATCCCGCGCAGACCCCAGAGGATTTCATAATTGGTGCCCCCCTTGTCGGCGGGACCGCCGGGAAGCGAGCTAGTGACCATGTCGTGGTCGGTATATTGGGCACGAGAAGTCGCAATCCTCAATCAGCAGATGAACCGTAATCGATGCGTCTTTCCGGTAACGACGAGCGTCCTTATAGCAGCGAGAGCTGCGAGTCGTCGGCGGGGGCAACGGAGATTTTTTTCTTGGGCTTCGCAAGTGGAGCCGCGGCGGGAAGCGTGATGTCAGCATCGTCGCTCTCCAGTTTCGCCAGAATCGTCTTCGCGCGATCGATCACGCTGAGGGGCAACCCGGCGAGCCGGGCGACTTGGATGCCGTAGCTGCGGTCGGCGGCGCCGGGGATGACGCGGCGGACGAAGACGATCTCGTCGTTCCATTCCTTAACCGCGACGGAAAAATTCCGCAGGCGCGGCAGGTGTTTCTCAAGTTGAGTGAGCTCCTGGTAGTGCGTGGCGAAGAGCGTGCGTGGGCCGCGTTCGGGTTCGCGATGCAGATGCTCGACGACGGCCCACGCGATCGAGAGGCCATCGTAGGTCGAGGTGCCGCGGCCAATTTCGTCGAGGATGATGAGCGAGCGATCAGTGGCGTTGTTGAGGATGTTGGCGGTCTCGTTCATCTCGACCATGAAGGTCGAGTTGCCCCGTGCGAGGTCGTCGCTGGCGCCTACGCGCGAAAAAATGCGATCCACGAGACCGATGCGGCAGGACTTGGCGGGCACCCAACAACCGACCTGCGCCATCAGCGTGATGAGCGCGACCTGACGAATGTAGGTTGATTTGCCGGCCATGTTGGGGCCGGTGAGGAGCGCGAGCTGCGCGTCGTCGCACGCGAGCAGTGTGTCGTTCGGCACAAAAGCCGCGCTCGTCCCGCGGGCGAGGGTGGTGTCCGGCGAACGCAAGACCTGCTCGACGACAGGATGGCGACCCTCGGTGATTTCGAGGGTGTCGCCCTCGTCGAGCTCGGGGCGCGCGTAATTCCACTCGCGCGCGAGCAACGCCCAGCCGGCAAGCACGTCGAGTTCCGCGAGCGCATCGGCCGTCTGCGCGAGGGCGACGGATTCGGCGAGGATGGCGGCGACGAGGACGTTGAAGAGTTCGAGTTCGCGGGCCGTGGCGTTTTCCTCCGCGTGAAAAATTTCCTTCTCCTTTTGCTTCAACCCCTCGGTCACGTAGCGCTCACCGCCAACGGTCGTCTGCCGGCGGATGTAGTCGCCGGGGACGAGATGGAGATTCGCCTTTGTCACCTCGATGTAATAGCCAAAATTATTCGTGAACCTAACCTTCAGACTGCGGATGCCGGTGCGCTCCTGCTCGGCGCGCTCGAGATCGGAGAGCCAGGTCTTGTTGTCGGTCGTGAGCGAACGCAGCCGGTCGAGCTCGGCGTCGTGGCCGGCGCGGATGTAGTTGCCGTCGGCGAGATCGTTGGGGAGTTCGTCGGCCAGGGCGGAAGCCAAGAGCTGCCGCAGAGCCGGCAGCTCTTGGAGTTGAGAGCTGAGAGTTGAGAGCTGAGAGTCCGAACCAAAATCGGACAACGTCGTGCGGAGGCCGGGGATTTGCGCGAGCGTATCGCGGACACCGCCCAGTTCGCGCGGGTTGCGGAGCCGATTCTGAAGGCGGCCGAGGATGCGCGGGATGTCGCGCACGGTGCCAAGGAGTTCATGCACCGCCGCGAGCCGCGTCGGCTGCGTGAGCAACTCGCCCACGACGATCTGCCGTCGCCGAATTTGCGCGAGATCGAGCGCGGGCGCGGCAAGCCAGCGTTCTAGTTGGCGGGCGCCGGCGGCGGTCGCGGTGCGATTGATCGCGTGCAACAGCGAGCCTTCGCGCGTGCCCCGGCTGGAGGAGAATATCTCCAGATTGCGCAGCGTCGCGGGATCGAGGAGCAGCGTGCGTGTGCTGCGGTATTCTTGGAGGCCGCGGAGATTCTCGGGTTTGGCGCAGAGATTTTCCGTGGCGTAATAAACCAGCGCGCCGGCGGGACCGAGCGCCGGGTGGGAGTGGGCGAGGCCGAAACCCTGCAGGTTGAGCACGCCCAGCGTGTCCATCACGGTCTTCGCGCCCGTCGCGGTGTCGAAGTGGTAGCCCGGCAATTCCGAGGCGAGGCGGTCGCCGCAAAACGCCCGCAGCGCGTGGACGGCCGTCTGCTCGTGCGGCGCGGCGGCCCAGCGCTCGCGTTCGCCCTCGATCACGAGCAGCTCCGCCGGATCGAGCGCGGTGAGGACGGGGAGGAGGTTCGCAATTTGCGGATCGCTCGCGACGCGAAACTCTCCCGTCGACAGATCGAGCCACGCGGCGTGGAGACCGTGTTGGTCGAGCGCGAGGGCGGCGAGATAGTGATTGCGCGCGGCATCGAGCTGATTGGCGGCGAGCGTGGTGCCGGGCGAGAGGATGCGCGTGAGCTGGCGGCGGACGAGTTTGCCGGCCTTCGCCGGCTCGGCCTGATCGCAGATGGCGACTTTTTTCCCCGCGGCGAGCAGTTTGGAAACGTAGTTGTCGAGCGCCTGCGACGGCAAACCCGCCATCGGTGTTTCCTGCCGCTTGGTCAGCGTGAGGCCGAGCAGCCGCGAGGCGGTGACAGCGTCTTCGAAGAACATCTCGAAAAAATCGCCGAGTCGAAAGAGCAGAATGGTATCACGGGGAAGTCCACGCTTCACCTCGAAATACTGCTGCATCATCGGGGTGAGTTTCGCGGCGTCAGACATGGAGAGGAACGGAAAGTAGCGGGTAGCAAGTAGTGGGTAGCGAGTAGAAAAC
>JANXSC010000130.1 GCA_025352845.1 Opitutaceae bacterium | reverse complement strand
TTCGCGAATCGCGTCGAGCGCAAACGCCACCGTCTCGGGCAGACCGAGTCCCGTCGCCGCCTCAGCCAGAATTTTGAGCGCGGGCACGCTGGTCGGATCCTTGGCGAGCAGGAGGTCCGCGGCGTCGAGTTGTTTCGCGGGATCCTTTTTGGCACCGAAGGAAAAGGGAGAGGAGGTGAGGCCACTGAGGGTCTTGCCGAAGAAGCCGCCGGTCTTGCCGCGCTGCGCGCGGAGCTGGGCGACGCGCTGGAGTTTTCGGACGGGGAGGCAGCCGGGCTGCAGCTTGAGAATCTGCGCGGTCACCTCGGCCACGTAGTCGAGATTTCCGCGTTCGAGGGCGATGCGGGCGTTCTCCACGAGTTTCTGATGGCGGGGGTCGAGGGAGGAAACAGGGACTTCGGGCATGGGAGAGGTTTACGAAACGAGGGTGCGGAGTGCGGTCAACGCCAGACTCGGTGCAGGGAAAGACGCGCCAATGTCCCGATCGTTTCCCAGCAAGCGAATTCGCCCGCGAAGATACCTCAGAGCAGGCCGTCCGCAGCCACCGCCGCCGATAGGCGGGCGATGCCCGACTCCACCTCGGCGACCGTAGGCCCTTCGACCAAGAGGCGCAGTTTCGCCTCCGTGCCGGAGTAGCGCACGAGCACGCGGCCCTGCGCGCCGAGTTCCTCTTCGATGCGCCGAATGGTCGCGGGCAAATGCGCCAGCGAATCGATGGGCTTCTTCTCGCGCACCTTGAGGGCGGCGGTGCGTTGCGGAAATTTTTTCAACGCCCGGCGCAGTTCGGAAAGCGGCCGGCCCGTCGCGACCATTACCTCGATGACCTTGAGCGCGGCGACGAGTCCGTCGCCCGTCGGCGAAACATCGGAGCAGATGATGTGCCCCGAAGACTCGCCGCCGAGCGTTGCACCCTCCGCCAGCATCCGCTCGATCACGTAGCGGTCACCGATGTTGGTGCGCAGCACGCGGCCACCGGCGGCGGTAATCGCGGCATCGACACCGAGGTTGCTCTGCATCGTCACGACGAGCGTGTTTTTCACGAGCCGGCGGTGCACGAGTGCATGCGTCGCGAGGAGCGTGAGTATCTCATCGCCATCAAGCACCTCGCCGCGTTCGTCGCACAACACGCAGCGATCGCCGTCGCCGTCGTGTGCGATGCCGAGCCGGGCGCCGGCGGCGAGGACGCGCGCCGCGAGCTGCTCGGGATGTTCGCTGCCGACGCCGGAGTTGATGTTGCGGCCATCGGGTGCATCGCCGAGGCCGATCACATCGGCACCGAGCGCCCGGAGCACGACGGGCGTCGTGCCGCACGTCGCGCCATGCGCGGTATCGAGCACGATGCGCCAACCGCGGAGCGCGGCAGCCGGGAGAAGTTTTGCCGTGGCGGCAATGTAGTCAGCGGCCGCGCGCTCATGCACGGGGGCCGGCGCTTCCGGCTCCAGAACGGTGACCCACGCAGGCAACCGTTGCTCAATTTGGAGTTCGTCCTCGTCGGTCAGCTTCATGCCCGCGGGACCGAAAAACTTGATGCCATTGTCCTCGGCCGGATTATGCGAGGCGGTGATGACCACGCCGAGCACCGCGCCCTCGGCGCGCACCGCCCGCGCGACCGCGGGCGTCGGCACCACGCCCAGCGAAACGGGTTCGCATCCGGCGGCCCGCAGGCCGGACATCACCGCGACCTCCAGAGCGGCACCCGAGTAACGCGTGTCCCGCCCGATCAGGACGCGGCCTTTTTTTGGCAGCCAGAGAGCGACGGCAAAGCCGAGGCGCGCGGCCAAGTCCTCGTTGATTAACGGGCCCCCGTAGGGGCCGCGCACGCCATCCGTGCCGAAATATTGGCGCTTCATGAAAGATAAAATTCCCGCACCGCCGCGATCTTGCGGCGCACCGCGCCCCCGAGCAGGAGGTCGCGTGCGGGCTCCAATCCGGCGCGCACGTCGGGCACGCGGCCCACAATCCAGAGGGCGGTCGCAGCGTTGAGCACGATGGTATCCACCAACCCGGCCGGACCCTTGCCCGCGAGCAGCGTCTCGACGATGGCGAGGTTGGTCGCAAGATCGCCGCCGATCAAATCGGTGAAGGGCGCACGCTTCAGGCCGAAATCCTCCGCGTGCCATTCGGCATCGATCGCACGATGCGCGCCGAAGCCGCGCACGCGGTTCACCGTCGCGGTCGTCAGCTCGTCGATCCCGCGCTCGCCGTCGATCACGCCGTGCGCGGCGAGTCCGGCGCGGGCACCGAGGGTTTCAAGCGCGCCAGCGAGTTTGGGCACCGAGGCGGCGGAGAACGTCCCGAGCAGCACGTGCGCCGGTCGCCCCGGATTAATCAGCGGGCCGAGAATGTTGAAGACCGTGCGCTGCCCCTGCGCCGCGAGGGCCTTGCGCACGGGCGCGATGTGCTTGAACGCGGGATGGTAGGCGGGTGCGAAGAAAAACACGAAGCCGAGTTCATCCAACGCGCGGCGCAATGTCTCCGGCGGCGCTTCCAAATTCACGCCCAGCCCTGCCAGCAGATCCGCGCTGCCGCATTTGGAGGTGATGCCGCGGTTGCCGTGCTTCATCACCACGACCCCCGCACTCGCCAGCACGAGCACGACGAGACTCGAGATATTAAACCCGCCCGCGTGATCGCCGCCGGTCCCCACGATGTCGATGGCGCGGGCCGACCAGGCCTCGACGCCGGGATTCACCGCGCGGGCGCGAAACGCATTCGCAAACGCGGCGAGTTCGTCCGGCGTCTCCCCTTTTTTCGCGAAGGCGGTGAGGAAGGCGGCCTTCGCTTCGTCTGATTCCTCCGCTGCCGCCAGCGCCGCGGCGGCCACGGCCACTTCGTCCGGCGCAAGATGTCCGCCCGCAGAGACGCGCGCAGTGAGAACGGAAAGAGTCGGCATGTGCGAACGAGTCAGCGGCCCAAGGCGAACGCGGCAAATAAAATTGCACCGTCCGCGCAAAGCTGAAACGAACGCCCCGTGCGAAATACCCTCCTCGCTTTCCTCTTCTCGATCAACGCCACGATCGCTTTTGCCGCGGTGGCCACCGCACCCCAGTCGCCCGTCCCGGGCGCAGCCGTGGGCGAGCCGATGCCTGCCAGCTCCGCCGCGGCGGAGTTGAGCGTGAAGGATGCCGTGATCCTCGGCCTGATCGAGGGCATAACGGAATTTCTGCCGGTCTCGTCCACGGGCCACCTGATTATCGCGAGCCGCGTGCTCGGTCTCGAGTCGGGCAACCCGATTTTCGACAAGGACGGGAAACCGATGTGGCACAAAAAACCGAAGGACGGCCGGCCCGGTGAGATGCTCACGCTCAAGCAGGCGACAGATACCTACATCGTCGTGATCCAATTTGGCGCGATCGCTGCCGTCGCGCTGCTTTATTGGAGCCAGTTGTGGTCGATGTGGCGGGGCCTGATCGGCCGCGATCCCGCCGGGCTGCGACTGCTGGTCAACGTGATGATCGCTTTCGTGCCGGCGGCTGGCATCGGGTTCCTCGCGCACGACTGGATTGATGAGAATCTGTTTTCGATTCCGACCGTGATTGTCGCGCAGGTCATGGGCGCGGGCGTGATGTTCTACGCGGAATACTGGTATGGAAAAAACCTGCTGGCCGGCACGCGCGTGGAGAAGGAGGAGATTTCGCCCGCCGGTGCGCTGGGCGTCGGCCTGATGCAGTGCGCCGCACTGATCCCCGGCACCAGCCGCTCGATGATGACGATTGTCGGCGGCTACTTCGCCGGCCTCGATCCGCGGCGCGCGGCGGAGTTCAGTTTCATCCTCGGCTTCGTGACGCTGACCGCCGCCTCCATCTACAAGAGCATGAAAGGTGGCAGCGTGATGATCGCAGTCTTTGGCTGGTCGCACGTGATTCTCGGTGCGGTCGTCGCCGCGATCACCGCCGCGATCTGCGTGCGCTTCCTGGTGCACTGGCTGATGCGGCACGGGCTCTCGGTTTTCGCTTGGTATCGGCTCGCCGTCGCGTTCGGCCTGCTCGCGTATTTCTACCTCTGAGATCCGGCGGCGCACGGCGGCAAGGATGACGCTTGACGCGTCAAAGCGCCGCCCTTTACTCCGACCCTTTCCAATCTTCCCGCGGGCATTTTTTCGCAGCCGCCTGCACTCAAAATCTTCCTCCCATGGCCAATCCGAAACGCAAGCAGTCCAAACGCCGCAGCGCCAACCGCCGCGCGGCCAACGCCTTCAAAGCCCCCGAATTCGCCAAGGATCCGATGGATGGCAGTCTTTTCCGCCCCCACCGCGTCAACCCGAAAAACGGTATGTATCGCGGCCGTCAGGTGTTGAACGTCGAGGTCTGACCCTCGCGGTTTAGTCTCCAACCCCGCCATCTCCGCGATGGTCACCACCTCCGGCGCGACCCATCGCATCGCAGTCGACGCCATGGGCGGCGACTTGGGCCCCTCGGAAGTCGTCGCCGCCGTCAAGCTCGCGCTGAACCATTCCGCGAGCCTCAGCCCGATCACGCTCGTCGGGGACGAGGCGGTGCTGGCCCCCCTGCTCCGCGAAGCGGGACTCTCTCGCAGCAGCCGGGTGTCGATTCAACACGCCGCCGAGGTGATCACGATGGATGATAAGCCGCTCCTCGCGCTGAAGCGGAAAAAAGATTCCTCGATGGTCCGCGCCATTGAGTTGGTGAAAAACGGCGAGGCCAGTGTCGTTGTCAGTTGCGGTAACACAGGCGCGCTGATGGCCGGCGGCACCCTACGCCTGCGCCCGATGGAGGGAATCGCGCGTCCGGCTCTCGCCGCGATCTGCCCGCGGTCCGGCGGACACTTTGTGCTCATCGACGCCGGGGCCAATCCCGACGCGAAGCCGGAGCACCTCGTCCACAACGCCATTCTCGGCAGCCACTATTGCCGCGTCATGCTCGGCGTGGAAAATCCCCGCGTCGGCCTCATGACGATTGGCACCGAGGAAGGCAAAGGGAACGCCCTCATCACCGAGACCAACGAGCTGCTCAAACGTGTGGGCGATCTGATCAATTACGCCGGCCCCATCGAGGGTTTCCATGTTTTCGCCGAGCACGTCGATGTTGTCGTGTGCGACGGTTTCGTCGGCAACATCATGGTGAAGAGCTGGGAATCGCTCGTGAAATTTTTCTCCGCCATGCTCAAGGAGGAGTTGCAGGCGAATCCCGTGCGCGCGACCGGGGCACTGCTCTCCAAGGGCGCGTTCAATGCGCTGAAGGAGCGCATCAACCCCGAGCGCTACGGCGGCGCGCCGCTCCTCGGCCTCAACGGCAATATATTCAAGGCCCACGGCTCCTCCAACCGCCGTGCCATCCGCAGCGCGATCCTCTCCGCCAAAGAAATGGTGAATGCCGGCCTCAACCAGCACATCGAGGCCGACATTGCCCGCGCCAACGAGCTGCTCACCCAGCCCACCCTCGGCTGAGTCGCTCCGGTGCGCCCTCGCGTGCCGGATTCCGCGCCGCCATCCCGACTCCGACAACTGAATGCCTTCCACCGTAATCCTCGGCACCGGTTCATATGCCCCCGATCGCGTCCTGACCAATGATGAGCTCTCCCACATGGTGGACACCTCGGACGCATGGATCCGGACCCGCAGCGGCATTCGCGAAAGACGCATCGCCGCCCCCGGTGAATCCACCTCCGACATGGGTGTCCGCGCCGCCCAGCGCGCCTTGGACGATGCCGGGTTGACGGCGGCCGACATCGACCTGCTGGTCGTCGCCACGATTACGCCCGACATGCCGATGCCCGCGGCGGCATGTCTCATCCAACACAAGCTCGGCCTCCCGACCACCTGCGCGTGCTTCGACCTCAACGCCGCGTGCTCGGGCTTCGTCTACGCCCTCGACACCGCGTGCGCGATGATCGGTTCCGGCCGCTATAAAAAGGCGCTCGTCATCGGCGTGGAAAAACTCTCCGCCATCATCGACTGGCAGGACCGCACGACCTGCGTCCTCTTCGGCGATGGTGCCGGCGCGGCGGTGGTCGGAATGTCGCCCGCTCCCAACCTCGGCCTTATCGGCACGCGCCTCGGCAGTTTTGGCGACGGAGCCGAGCTCCTGTGCATCCCGCGCGGCGGCAGCAGCGCGCCCTCGACCCCCGAGTCGATCGCCGCCCGCGATCACTGCATCCGAATGAAGGGCAAGGAAGTCTTCAAACTCGCCGTGCGCGCGATGGACGAGGCGGCGCGGGATATTTTGGAACAACACGGCGTCCGCGCGGATCAGATTTCGCTCGTGATTCCCCACCAGGCCAATCTCCGCATCATCGAGGCCATCTCCCAATACCTCGAACTCCCCATGGAGCGCTTCTTCGTAAACGTCGATCGCTATGGCAACACCTCTGCCGCCTCGATTCCCATCGCGCTCGACGAGGCGCGCCGCGCCGGCCGCATCAAGCCCGGCGACCTCACCCTGCTCGTCGCGTTTGGGGCGGGCTTGACCTACGGAAGCGCACTGCTTCGCTGGTAACTCTTTTTTCCGAATGCGTCCCGCTCCCGTCCGCCGCCTTGCGGCTGCTCTCTGCCTCGTGTTTTCCCTCGTCAATCTCCTGACGGTAATCGCGCGCGCGGATCTCGTGTGGACCGCGCAAACCGGCTGGCGCGTCGAAGGCGGCGCGTTGTCCGGCATGGCCGGAGCCGAAGGCAAAAATGCCTTGGAAAAAATGAACAACGCCCGTGCCTCCGAGGAGGCCGGCAGTTGGTTGGGCGCCAGCCGTTCCTACCAGTCGATCGCGAAAAAATACCCGAACTCGATCTACGCCCCCGAGGCGCTCTACCGGTCCGCCCAGCTGCGGCTCAAGCGCAAGGAATACACCAAGGCCTTCGAGGATTTCCAGCAGGTGCTCGGCCGCTACCCGAATACCCGCCGCTTCAACGATATTGTCGGCGAGCAATACCGCATCGCCAGCGCCCTGCTCGACGGTGCCCGCGGCCGCACGCTCTGGGGCCTGCTCCCGGGCTTCCGGCAACGCGACAAAGCCATCGAGTATTTCGAGACCATTCTGGCCAACGCCCCTTACAGCGACTACGCCCCGCTCTCATTGATGAATATCGCCCGCGGCCACCAGCGGCTGGGGAACATCCCCGACGCCGTCGATGCGCTTGACCGGATGATCAACAATTACTCGCAGACGCTCCTCGCGCCCGACGCCTACCTCAAGCTCGCGCAGACCCACGCCTCGCTCGTCGACGGCCCCTATTACGACCAGGGTTCCACCAAGGAATCGATCACCTACTTCACCGACTTCATGCTGCTCTTCCCGAGCGACACCAACATCGGCGCCGCCGAAAAGGGACTCGACGGGATGAAGACCATGCTCGCCGAGAGCAAAATCCGGATGGGTGATTTCTATTTCTACAAGCGCTCGAATTTCAAGGCCGCCCGTGTCTTCTACAACGAGGCGATCACGGCCTACCCCGAATCCGCCATCGCGCTGAAAGCCAAGGTGCGTCTCGCCGAAGTCGAAGCCAAGGCCGCCGGCCAGCCCGCGCCCAAGGCTCAGGCCGATGCACCCGCCCCGAAGAAGAAACGCTTCCTGTTCTTCTGAGCCGGCGCGGCCGGGCAACCGGCCCGATCCCATGATCCTCCGCCGCCCTTTTCTTGCGACTGCCCTTGGCCTCGTCGCGGCCGTGCTCGGTGGCTGCGCCAACTACCAGTTGGGCACCGGCGGCACGCCCGCCTTCCGCACGCTCTACATCGAGCCGGCGGCCAACAAAACCCTCGTGCCGCAGGCGCAGGCGCTGCTGTCCACCCGGCTCCGCGAGACGTTCGCCCGCGATGCGCGTGTCCAGATCGTAAACTCCGCGGCCGGCGCCGACGCCACGCTGTCCCTCACCATCGACACCTACCGCCGCGAAATCGCCGCGGCGCGCGAGGGCGACACCGGCCTCGCGCGCAAATTCAATGTCACGCTCGGCGCCACCTGCAGCCTGCGCGACAATCGCACCGGTCGCGCGATTTTCGAACCGCGCCCGGTCACGGCGGTCCGCGAAGTTTTCACCGACAGCGGCCAGTTGGAGTCGGAATACCAGGCCCTGCCCCTGCTCGCCGAGGCCCTCGCCGCCAAGGTCGCGCACGCCGCACTCGACGTCTGGTGAAGGTCGGGGCGCCAGGCCACCCGGGGAGAACCGCGTCCTGCAAACACGCGCGGCCATAAATTGGGCTAAATTTTCGCGCCTCCCGGCCGATGTAAAAGAAAGGATACATTACCCCGCACCTATTTACTCCGCATCTAAAATCTGATCTGTTCTGTGATCACCCCCGATGGACAACCCGCCGACCGAGCCTGCTTCGCGTAACAATCGCGTCCTCGTGATCGACGACAATCCGGCGATCCACGCGGATATTCGGAAAATTCTCTGCCCCGCCGTCAGCGAGTCCGCGGCCTCGCTCGATGCCTTGGTGGCCGACGTGTTGGGAACACCGCCCAAGCCCGCCCGGGCCTCGGCGGCGCAATTTGTGGTCGATGCCGCCAGCCAGGGTCGCGAGGGACTCGAGCTGCTCAAGCAGGCCGTCGCCCGCCAACAACCCTACGCGATGGCATTTGTCGACATGCGTATGCCACCCGGATGGGACGGTGCCGAGACCACCCTCGAACTCTGGAAAGTCGCACCCGAACTCCAGATCGTCATCTGCACCGCCTACTCCGACCACTCGTGGGATGAGCTGCTGGCCCGGCTTGGAAGCACCGATCGGCTCGTGGTTCTAAAAAAACCGTTCGACACCATCGAAGTCCTGCAGCTCGCGAACGCGCTCACCGCGAAGTGGAATCTTCTCCGGCAGATCCAAGCCCACGCCGCCGAGCTCGAGCGCCGCGTGGGTGCGCGCACCGCCGCCCTCGAGGCAGCGAACGCCACCCTGCAAAACGAAATCACGCGACGCAGGGGCAGCGAACTGGATTTGAAGCGCGCCAAGGAGGCCGCCGAGGCCGCCGACCACGCCAAAAGCGCCTTCCTCGCCAACATGAGCCACGAAATCCGCACGCCCATGAACGGCGTGATCGGCATGGCCAATCTCCTGCTCTCCACGCCGCTCAACGTCGAACAGCGCGATCTCGCCGTCACGCTCTGCCAGAGCAGCGAATCGCTCCTCACGATCATCAACGACATCCTCGACTTTTCCAAAATCGAGGCCGACCGCCTTGAGCTCGAATCCGTCGATTTCGATCTCGCCGAACAGCTCGAACTCGCCCTCGACCTCCACGCCGACGACGCCGCACGCAAATCCCTCGAACTCGTCATGCAGATCGACGGCGATGTGCCCTCGCGTGTCCGCGGCGATCCGGTGCGGCTCCGCCAGATCGTCCTCAATCTCCTCGGCAACGCGATCAAGTTCACTGCCGAGGGCGAGGTGCTGCTGCACGTTTCGCTCGCCGGTCTGGCCGCCGGCCGCCCGATGCTGCGTTTCACGATCACCGACACCGGCATAGGGATTCCGCCGGCCGTGCAGGCGACCCTCTTCCAGCCCTTCGTGCAGGCCGATTCCTCGACGACCCGCCGGTTCGGCGGCACGGGCCTCGGTCTCGCCATCTGCAAACGACTCACCGGGCTGATGCAGGGCGAAATCGGCGTGGAGAGCACCGGGTCCGGCGGCTCGACCTTCTGGTTCACCGCCATGCTCGAAGCGCCGGTGCAGCCTATATCCCGACGTGCGCTTTCGCCCTCGCCGCTCGAGCAGCACGTCGCGCTGATCGTCGACGATAACGCGACCAACCGAAAGCTGCTCGTTCACCTCTGCAACGATTGGCGGCTGCGGCACCGCAGCGCCGACGGCGCGCTGGCCGCGCTTGATCAACTGCGGGCCGCGGTCAAGGCCGGCCGTCCCATCGACCTCATCATCCTCGATCACCACATGCCCGACATCGACGGACTCGGCTTCACCGCGCTGTTGCTGGCACATCCGGAGATTCCCCGCCCCCGGATCATGCTGCTGACTTCGCGAGGCGAGCGCTTGCACCAGGCGCAGATGGCGGCCCACGGTCTCGCCGCCTGCGAGTTGAAGCCGGTCCATCCGGAAAGGCTGCACACCACGCTCACCCGGATGATGACCGCTCCCCACGCTCCGCAGACGACACTCGCTCCGTTTGTCCTTGCCCCGGCCACTGTCCTTCGGCCCGACACCCCAGCGCCTATCCTCGTGGCCGAGGACAATCTGGTGAATCAAAAAGTCACGCTCCTCCAGCTGCGGAACCTCGGCTACGCCGCCGACCTCGTGCAAAACGGCCGGGAAGCGGTTGAGGCGGTGCGCCGGAAATTCTACGCCCTTGTGCTGATGGATGCGCAGATGCCGGAAATGGACGGCATCGCAGCGACCCGCCGCATCCGGGCCGCCCAAGCCGCGGGCGAGCCGGGATTTTCCAAAGCCATCAACATCGTCGCGATGACCGCCAATGCCATGGCCGGCGATCGAGAGCTCTATCTGGCTGCGGGCATGGATGACTATCTGGCAAAACCCGTGAAGGCCGAGGCGTTGCAGGCCGTGTTGCAGCGCTATCTCCGGCCTTCGTCCACCGCCTTTCCAACCGAAACAAATGTCGTGCTAACCAAATGAGCACCATGCCACCCCTCGCTGCGGTTGCCGACGAACGCTCCACCCACCTCGACCGCGCGTTGGTCGCCGCCTTCCTCGAAAATATTCCCGACAAGGTTTTCTTCAAGGACCGCGCCTCGCGTTTCATCGCCGTCAGCCGCTCGATCGCCCGCAATTTCCACGGGGCCACCGCTGCCCAAATCATCGGCCGCACGGATTTCGATTTCTTTTCCCCCGTGCATGCGCGCCCCGCCTACGACGACGAGCAGCGCATCATCCGCACCGGCCAGCCGATCCTCAACAAGGTTGAGAAGGAAACCTGGCCCGACGGCCACGTCACCTGGTCGCAGACGAGCAAGATGCCGCTGCGCGATGCCGGCGGCGAAATCGTCGGCACCTTCGGACTGAGCAAGGACATCACGGCGACGCGCGAGATGGAGCTTGAGCTGGAGACGGCGCACCAGGCACTCGTCGCGGCCTCCCGCCTGGCCGGCATGGCCGAGATCGCCACCGGAGTGCTGCACAATGTCGACAATGTCCTCAACAGTCTCAACGTCTCGGCCTCGGTCATCGACAGCAGCCTGCGCCAGTCGAAAGCCGAGAGTCTTGCCAAACTCGCGGCCCTGTTGCGTGAACATCAAGCTGACCTCGGCGGCTTCCTCGTCGACGACGTGAAAGGCAGGCGGGTGCCGGAGTTGCTCGACTCGCTCACGCGCCACGCGCGCGATGAACGCGACCACCTCGCGCGGGAAATCGCCTCCCTCCAGAAGAACATCGATCACATCAAGGAGATCGTCTTCCTGCAGCAGGACTACGCTGCGATGCGCGGTGTCCTCGAACCGCTCGATGCGGCCACCCTGATGGAGGACTCGCTGCGCATGAACTCCGGCGCGCTCCTCCGGCACGCCGTGGATGTCGCCCGCGAATTCCAATCCGTGCCCGCCATCCTGGGCGAACGCGCCAAGATTCTCCAGATTCTTGTCAACCTGATCCGCAACGCCAAGTATGCCTGCGATGAGACCGGTCTGCCCGGCAAACTCGTCACGCTGCGCATCGCGCCCGCCGCCACCTCCGGGCGCGTCCACCTGATTGTTGCCGACAACGGCGTCGGCATCCCGGCGGAGAATCTCACCCGCATCTTCCGTCACGGCTTCACCACCCGCGCCCACGGCCACGGCTTCGGCCTGCACTCCGCCGCCAACGCGGCGAAGGAAATGAAAGGCTCTCTCACTGTGCAGAGCGCCGGCCCCGGGCAGGGCGCGACCTTCACGCTTGAGCTTCCCGCCGCTCTATGAATTTTTCGTCGTCACCCCGTCATCACGGCTCGGAAGAGACCGCCCCGCTGCTCGATCGCACCGTGGTGGCCGCGTTCCTCGATCACGTCCCCGACCTCGTCTATTTCAAGGATCACGAGAGCCGCTTCATCGCCGTGAGCCGCTCCAAGGCCCGGCGCCATGGCCTCGAACCGCACGATCTGATCGGCAAATCCGACGCTGATTTTTTTTCCGAGAAACACGCGCAAGCCGCCCGCGCCGATGAGGAGCGCATCATCGCCACCGGCGAGTCCGTCGTGGGCAAGACCGAGCGCCTAACCTGGCCCGATGGGCGCGAGTCGTGGGCGGTGTCGAGCAAGCTTCCCCTGCGCGATGCGGAGGGCGCTATCATCGGCACCTTTGGCCTGAGCCGGGATGTGACCGCCGCCCATCGGGTCCAACAGGAGTGGGAGACAACTCAGCACAACCTCGTCGATGCCTCGCG
>JANXSC010000125.1 GCA_025352845.1 Opitutaceae bacterium | reverse complement strand
ATCGAAAATCGCACTTTCCGGCATGGGCGTGAGCACCACGGGCGGGACGCGTTCCACCGCTTGATGGAGCACGGGGACCTTGTATGATCGAATGAAAAGTTCATTGAGAAATTTCTTGATTACGGGTGCGCCCCAAAGCCCGACAAACACCGAGAGAAAGATCCACGGCAACCAAGCGCGCCAAACCGGACCGTTGCCCGGATCATTGGGGATCGGCGGCGCGGCGCCGACCGGACGGTCGCTCGATACCTGTTCCTCGGCTGGCCGCCAAAATTTCGTGAGGGCGACGAGGGAGAAGATCGAAATCGCAGCACTGATGATATCGACCAGCCACGGGCCATGGTAGTTGCTGACGAGAAACTGCGAGACGGCGAAACTGCCACCGGCGACGAGGCAGGCCGGCCACACGCCCATCATGCCGCGCCACCCGGCCTGCGCCCACACGAGCCAGAATGGGATGATGAGCGAGAACACGGGCAATTGCCGGCCGACCATCGCGCTGAGCAGCCCCAAATCGAGGTCCGTCATTTTGGCGAGGGAGATCAGCGGAGTTCCGAGCGCGCCGTAAGCCACCGGCGCCGTATTGCCGATGAGCGCAAGCTTTGCCGCCTCAAGCGGCCGGAAGCCAAGGCCAATGAGCAGCGCGCCCGAGATGGCGATGGGCGTGCCGAAGCCCGCGGCACCTTCGATGAATGCACCGAAGCTAAACGCGATCAGGAGCGCTTGAATTCGGCGGTCGGCGGAGACGCCCGCGACTTGCTGCTGCACAATCTTGAATTGTCCGGTGTCCACCGACAGTTGGTAGATGAAGATCGCGTTTATGATGATCCAACCGATGGGAAAAAGACCGTAAGCGGCGCCGAAACCGGCGGCCGCGACCGCGAGCGGCGCAGGCATATGGTAGACGAATATCGCAATGGCCACTGCGACCACCAGACCGGCAAGCGCGGCGAGATGCGCACGCACGTGCCAAAACGCGAGCAAGCCGAGGAGGGTCAGGACCGGCAGCGTGGCAATGAGGGCGGACACGCCAATACTGCCGCCAACGGGGGCGTAATTTTGGGGCCAAGGCATAGGAGGGGGAAACGGCGGAGTAGTTGCGCTGCATGAATCCCCGAGAGCGAGAAATATTTTCGCAGCGGCCAGCCCGCGCGTTCTAGGCGGGAAACTTTTCCCCTCGCGTTCGCATCCCCTCTGCGGTGCAAGTGTGCGAGAACCAGTTTTCCTCGCGCATGGCCAAAAACTCCCAAATTCCATGAAATACAAAGTCGCCGTGGTGCAATCTTCACCGGTGGTTTTTGATCGCGAGCGCACGCTGGAAAAACTCGCGGACCTCACGGCCGAAGCTGCACGGCAGGACGCGCGGCTCGTCGTGTTCCCCGAGGCTTATGTATCGGCATATCCCCGCGGTATGGATTTCGGTGCGGCCGTGGGTTCACGGAGCGACACCGGCCGCGACGATTTTCGCCGCTATTGGGAAAGCAGCGTGGATGTGCCGGGACCGGCGGTCGATCGGATGGCCGAGATAGCGAGCGCCAATCGCGTGCTTCTTGTCGTGGGCGTGATTGAACGCGGTGGCGGCACGCTCTACTGCACGGTGCTGTTCTTCTCGCCGGAAGGGCGCTTGCTCGGCAAGCACCGCAAAGTCATGCCAACCGGCTCCGAGCGACTGGTGTGGGGTTTCGGCGACGGTTCGACGCTGCCGGTGTTCGACACCGAACTCGGTCGTGTCGGCGCGGTTATTTGCTGGGAAAACTACCTGCCGCTGCTGCGAGCCGCGATGTATGCGAAGGGCATCGAGCTCTACTGCGCGCCAACGGCTGATGCTCGTGACTCGTGGCTTGCCACGGTGCGTCACATCGCTGTTGAGGGACGCTGCTTTGTGCTCGCATGCAACCAATTCAATCGCCGGCGGGACTATCCGGCCGACTATCGGGTCGATCTTGGCAGCAATCCCGACGCGATCATATGCCGAGGCGGCAGTTGCATCGTCGATCCTTTCGGCAATTTCCTGGCCGGACCCAACACCGAAGGCGAAGCCATCCTATTGGCCGAGATCGACCGAACCCAAATCGTGCGCGGCAAATTCGATCTCGATGTGACCGGACACTACGCTCGACCGGACATCTTCCAGTTGGTCGTCGACGAGCGCCCAAAACAGCCCGTCACTCACACGTAAGCTGGCGTGATGTGCGGAATGTTTACAGCCCCTGCGTGGCAGTGAGCCACACGAGCGCGGCGAGCCCGATCACCGTGCCGGCGATGAGGCGGTGCGCGGCGGCGGGCGGGATGGAGTCGTCGGCGCGGGGGCGCATTGGCCGATTAGACGGCTAAAATCCCAAACTCCAAAACCCAAACGCCAAAGAAATCCCGATTGCCAGGCGGGTTTGAAAACCAGTGGTTGGGATTTTTTGCGATTTGGAGGTTTGGCGTTTGGAGTTTCTCACCTCGGCACCATCCACGGCCAGAGGTAGGTTTGGCACGTGATGAAAATCCCCATCAGCAACGCGAGTGCGAGGCTGTGCCAGAATACGGAACGCAGGACGGTGCCGGCGTCCGGGCTGTCGGCGTGGCCACCGGTCGCGACGGCCGCGACGACGATGCTCTGCGCATCGATCATCTTGCCCATGACGCCGCCGGAGCTGTTGGCGGCGCTCATGAGCAGCGGCGGAAAACCGAGCGCCTCGGCGGAGACTTTTTGCAGGTTGCCGAAGAGGACGTTGGACGAGGTGTCGCTGCCCGTGAGCGCGACGCCGAGCCAGCCGATGAGCGGCGAGAAAAACGGAAAGAGCACGCCGGTGCCGGCCATCGCGAGGCCCATCGTGGTGTCGGTGCCGCTGTAGCGCGTGGTGAAACCCAGCGCCATCATCACGGAAATCGTGAGCAACGAGATGCGCACGCGCATGAGCGTCTGCCAATAGATCGTGAGCGCGCGGCGCAGGCCGACGCCGAGGCCGATGGCGGAGGCGATGCCGGCGAGGAGCAACGCGGTGCCGGTGGCGGAGAGCAGGTTGAAGTTGAAGATCGCTTTTTCCAGCGTGGGCACGGGGGCGACGGGCGGCACTTTTTCCACCTTCAGGTGCAGAACCGGGACTTCGAGCTGCGGCGCATAAAGGCTGTTGAGTTTGGTTTTTACCGCGGGCACGCCCCAGGCGAAAACAAAGCCCGTGAGAAAAATCCACGGCAGCCAGGCTTTCCACGCCGGGCCAGTGGCGGCCGGGGCCGCCGCCGCGGCGGTGGCGGCTGCGGGATTGGCGGAGATTTCCTTCGGCTGCCAGAACCGCATCAGCACGACGACGGAGAGCATGGAGACCGCGCCGGCGATGATGTCCACGAGCCAAGGCCCGTGATAATTGCTGATCAAAAACTGCATGATGCCGAAGCTGCCGCCCGCGACCAGACAGGCCGGCCAGATGCCGATCATACCACGCCAGCCCGCCTGGGCCCAAATCAGCCAGAACGGCACGATCAGCGAGAAAAACGGCAGTTGGCGGCCGACCATCGCGCTGAGCAGATTGAGATCGAGGCCGGTGAGCGGCGCGAGCGTGACGAGCGGCGTGCCGAGCGAGCCGAAGGCCACGGGCGCGGTGTTGCCGATAAGGGCGAGTTTGGCGGCTTCGAGCGGTTTGAAGCCGAGCCCGATCATGAGCGCGCCGCTGATCATGACCGGCGCACCAAAACCGGCCGCGCCCTCGATGAATGCGCCGAACGAGAACGCGATCAGCAGCGCCTGGATGCGCCGGTCGCCGGAAACGCCGGTAATCTGTTTTTGCAGGACGGTGAACTGTCCAGTTTCAACCGAGAGCTGGTAGATGAAGACGGCATTGAGGATCAGCCACCCGATCGGAAGCAGACCGAAGGCGGCGCCGTAGCCGGCCGACGCGAGCGCGAGCGACGCGGGCATGCCATAAACGAAAACCGCGACGGCCACGGCGACCGCGAGCGCGATGATGGCCGCGAGGTGCGCGCGCACGTGCCAGAAGGCGAGGAGCCCGAGCAGCACGACGACGGGAATCGCCGCAATCAGCGCGGAGGTGAGGATACCGCCGACGGGGGCGTAGGATTGGGACCAGGGCATTGGGTGGAAGCTGGGTGAAGGGTGAGCGAGAGAGGGGACGGAGAGCGGGGGAGAATCAACACGCGCGGCGGAGGCTGACGCAGGGGTGCGTGGGTTGCAGAGGGAGCCACGCACCATGCGAGGTGGCGAATGGTTTTTTTCGCGCCCACGCCTTTGCGCCAGTCGCCCGGTGCCCTCGGGTGCACTCGTTGCTTCAGGACGCGCCGTGGCGCGGCCAAGCTACTGGATCGGGATGCGCACCTTGTTGGCGGCAAGCCACGTGTCGAACGTTTGCAGCGCAGGATTGAGCGCGCGGGAGGTTGCGAGGTTGCGTTGGCCGCAGAAGTCCGCGGCGAAATCGTGGTTGAACTGAAACATGTTTCCCAAGTCGTCGGCTCCCGGGAAACCGAGCTTCCGGTAGTCGTCGAACGGCATCGCGTAGTAGCTGACGGGCTGGCCCAGCGCGCGGCCGAGCGAGGCCGCCATCTGTGCGCCCGAGAGATGCTCGCCGGCGACACCGACTGACTTGCCGATGAATTCGCCGCCGCGTTTGAACACCCCATAGGCGCAGCGGCCGATGTCGTCCGCAGAGATGCCAGGCAATTTCCGGTCGCCCATGGGGAGTGCAAAGACGAGTTTGCCATCGGCACCCTTGCGCGGGCCCATCCCGAAATAGATGAGGTTTTCCCAGTAGAACGAGGTGTAGAACAGTGTCGTGGGCACGCCGACGCGCGTGAATTCGGCGTTGGCCTCGCCCTTGCCGTCGAAGTGCGGGACTTTGTATTTCCCGTGCAGTGTCGGCATGCGGGGGTCGGACAGCGGAATCCACGTGCGGCTGTCTTCGAGCGTGGACCAGACGACGTGCTTCACTCCGGCGGCCTTGGCGGCGCGGGCCATCGCGGCGGCCTCGGCGATTTCTTTCTCCGCGGAAAAGTGAACCCAGAAAAACGTCACGCAATACGCGCCATGCGCGCCGGTGAACGTGCGCTGGAGGCTGGCCTCGTCGTCGACATCGCCGGCGACGACCTCGGCCCCGAGCGCGGCTAGGGCGCGGGCCTTCTCCGATTGCGGATCGCGCACGACGGCGCGGACGGCGAAGCCGCCGCTGGGATCGTTGAGGATGGCGCGGACGAGTCCGCCGCCTTGCGCGCCGGTGGCGCCGAGGACTGCGATGATTTTTTTGCTCATGGGGAGTGGGTGACGTGCGGGATTTCGAGAGGCGCGGACGAAGCCACGTTTGCCGCGTTGGCAAGTGGCGGCGCCAAAAGTGAATTAGCCCATGAATCCCAGATTCGGTTTCGCGAAGCGGCCGATGTTGGGGAGGACGACGGGGAGATTGGCCGCGCTCACGCCGAACCAGGTCGCGAGCGTGGCGTTGTATTCATCGACGCTCGTGGTGGGGATCCAGCGGCCGCGGCCGGTGTCGTCGGGGCCGTTGACGGCGAGGCTCGGCATCTGGCCGTAGATATCGCCGCCCTGCACCGCGCCGCCCATGATGAGCTGGTGGTTGCCCCAGCCGTGGTCGGTGCCGCCGGCGTTGGGCACGTAGGTGCGGCCGAAG
>JANXSC010000124.1 GCA_025352845.1 Opitutaceae bacterium | reverse complement strand
AGTCCGTAAGTGGAGATCCGTGCACCTGATCGTGAAGATCGGAGAGCACTCGGCGAAACTGGGCCTCGGTGGCGCGCTTGGTCGCGACCGCCTCGAAGTCGTTCGCCATTTTTCTGGCCAACTTCCTGTCGGCTGTGGCGGTGGATCGCTGCACCCTGTTGCCCAAGGCGTCAGTGAAGCAGGCAGTGTAATTCTTGGTCCCGGGGCGTTTTCGGATCGAGGCCATAGTAAAAAGACTGCCAACGAGACTGCCAACGAGCAAGCATGTTTCGGGATGTTCGCGGATGTGTTTTACCTATGATGATGAAAGTCCTCCGCCGTGAAAAACAAGTCACTGGTTCGAGTCCAGTAAGGTCCACCATCTCCGGGAGTTTTGCCGGGAAAAGACGGTGCAAAAACACGCGGCAACCACCAGCGCCCGAGCCCATCGGAGGCAGAGCCAGACTCAACCGACCAACTTCGCGTAAGCCGTCGCGTCGAGCAACGTATTCGCCGACACTGCGTCCGCCGGCTTGAGCCGCAACATCCAGCCTTCCGAGTAGGGGGCGCGATTCACGGTCTCCGGGGCGGATTCGAGCGCGCCGTTTACCGCCACGACGGTCCCGGCGACCGGCGCGTAGAGATCGCTGGCGGCTTTGACGGACTCGACGACACCGAAGACTTCGCCGGTTTTGAGCACCGCCCCAAGTTTCGGGGCCTGCACGTAGGTGATGTCGCCGAGGGAATTCTGCGCGTAGTCCGTGATGCCAATCGTGACCGTGCCGTCGGCTTCGGGTTTCAGCCATTCGTGCGACTTGGCGTAGCGGAGTGAGGCGGGGATGTTGCTCATGCAGTCGGTTTTTTTAGTTCCACGAATGGCGGTTTGACCAGATGCAAATTCAACTTCGTGCCGCGGATGTCCACTGCGAGCGGCTGCGCGGCCGCAGACGTGGTCACCAGCGCGGAGCCAATCGCTTCGTTGAGGATCGGTGACAACGTGCCGGAAACCACGCGGCCCACGGTCACGCCGTCGGCACCAAGCACCGGCGTGTCCGCGCGGACGATCCGGCGATCGCCGGTCTTGAAGAAAACAATTTTGTTCGCCGCGCCGTTTTGTTTTTCGGCGACGAGCGCGGCGCGGCCGATGAAGTCGGCGCCCTTATCGAGTTTCACCGTCCACCCGAGCCCCGCGGTGAGCGGCGAAATATCCTGCGTGATTTCGTGACCGTAGAGCGGGTAGCCGGCTTCCAACCGCAGGCTGTCGCGCGCACCGAGTCCGGCGAGTTCCAAACCGCGCGAGGCTCCGGCTTCGAGCAGCGCGGTCGCCAATGCGACGGCCTCGCTGGCCGCGTGGTAAAGTTCAAAGCCATCCTCGCCGGTGTAGCCCGTGCGGCTCGCGATACAATGCACCCCGGCGACGGTCGCCTCGGCGAAATGATAATATTTCACGAGCCCGAGCTTCGCGCCCGTGAGCGATTGCACGATCTCGGCGGCGCGCGGGCCTTGCACGGCGAGCAGCGCGTAGTCGTCGCTGCGATCGGTGATGGTCACGTTGAAGCCCACGGCGCACTCACGAATCCAGGCGAGATCCTTGGCGATGTTGCCGGCGTTGATGCAGAGAAAGTAATCCTCCGCACCGCGCATGTAAACGAGCAGGTCGTCCACGACCCCGCCACTGGGGTAGCACATTGGCGAGTAGAGCACGCGGCCGGGGAAAAGCTTCGCGACATCATTCGTCACGAGGTGATTCAAAAACTTCGCGGCCTCGGGGCCGCGCACATCGACCTCGCCCATGTGGCTCACGTCGAAGAGACCGGCCGTGCGGCGCACCGCCTTGTGCTCTTCGAGAATGCTCCGGTATTGCACAGGCATCTCCCAACCGGCGAAATCGACGAGACGGCCGCCATGAGCCGCGTGAAAATCGCGGAGCGGCGTGCGTTTGAGTTCGGACATCTCCTGAGAATAGCGCGGGCCGACCCCGCTGCCGCAAGGCAGATCTCTAGCCGACGCACGCACGGATAGAAGTAGGGCGGGTCTGTGACCCGCCCTCGGACACTCAGCGTGCGAAAGGGCGGGTCACACACCCGCCCTACTCTAGGCATCGCATTCGGCATTGCGCGCGCGGGCGCGGGGCCGCCAACTTTCGTCGATGCCACTCGCCCACTGGATCCACGATCTCAGCCCGTTTCTTGTCCGCTTCTCGGAGAACTTCGGCATTCGCTACTACGGGCTGGCCTACCTGATCAGCTTTGTGGCCGGGATTTGGCTGCTGCACCGCTACTGGCGCGCGGGGCGATCGCCGTTCGACATGAGCGCCATTATGGACCTGATGACGTTCATCGTCGCCGGCGTGCTCATTGGCGGGCGGCTCGGTTATTTTATCCTCTACAAGCCGGATTCGTTGTTTTCCGACCCGCTCATCCTGATCCGTGTGTGGGAAGGCGGGATGGCGAGCCACGGCGGTTTGCTGGGCGTGCTCGTCGCGATGATCTGGTGGGCGCGCAAACAGGCCGTGCCCTTTTTCCGCGTCAGCGATCTTATCGTGACGACGGCGCCGGCCGGCTGGATCTTCGGCCGGATCGCGAATTTCATCAACGGCGAGCTCGTCGGCAAACCATCGGACTTAGGGTGGGCGGTGATTTTCCCGCACAACGAAATCGATCTCGCACTTGGGCGCGCCGCGGTGCCGCGCCATCCTGCCCAGCTCTACGCCGCGGCGCTGGAGGGCGTTCTGCTCTTCGCCTTCATGCAATGGCGCTTCTGGCGGAGCGATGTCACGCGCACGCAACCCGGCCGGCTCAGCGGCGAGTTTCTCCTCGCCTACGCTCTGGCGCGCACGATCGCGGAGATTTTTCGCGAGCCAGATGCGTCGCTGTTGCTCGGGTTAAGCCGCGGGACGTTCTACTCGCTGTTCATGGTGGCCGCTGGCGTGGTGATGATCGCACGCACGCGGAAAACGACCACCACGCAACGCTAGGCGACCGTGCCCGGAGGCAGCACCGAATTTTTTGCCACGACGAGCACGCCGTCGCGGACAATCACGGCGCCGTTGGCGTAAAGCCCGTCGGCCTTGCCGTCGGCGATCAGGACGCAGCCGTCGCCGATGCGAGTGTTCTTGTCGATGATCGCGCCCTTGATGCGGCAGTTGCTGCCGATGCCGAGATTGGGCCGGCCCTTCACGATGTTTTCCGCCTTCTGCGCATCCGTCTCGTAAACATCCGAGCCCATCACGATGGTGTCTTCGAGATTGCTGCCTTCGCCGATGTAGGAGCGGATGCCGAGGACGCAGTGGTGCAACGTCGAGTCGGTGAGGATGGACCCGTCGCCAATCACGACGTGGTCGATGGCGCACTTGTTCAGCTTCGACGCCGGCAGGTAGCGATCCTGCGTGTAGATGGGCGCGTTGGGCTCAAAGAAGTTGAAGGGCGGCAGCGGCTGGGCGAGCGCGAGGTTCGCCTCGAAGAAAGCGCGCACCGTGCCGATGTCTTCCCAG
>JANXSC010000094.1 GCA_025352845.1 Opitutaceae bacterium | reverse complement strand
CAGGACGACGCCGAGGGCGTCGCGCTCGCCACCGGACCCGAGACCACGCAACGCATCGCGCGCGCCGATATCGCCGACATGCAGCCCGCCACCGTGTCACCGATGCCGCCGGGCATGGACGCCGTGCTCACCCCGCAGGAGCTGGCCGATCTCGTCGCGTTCCTCAAATCGCGATCATGATTCCGCCTCGTTTCACGCGCCGCGAAATCATTTCGCTCGCCGGCAAAGCCGCCCTCGTCGGCGCGCTGGCTCCTAGGCTCGCCCGTGGGGCCGAGGAAAATTCAGCGCAGTCCTTCGGCGCGGTGGTCGGTGATCCCATCGCGGCAAAGATCGGCGAAACGATTTTGAAAGACGGCGGCAACGCCATCGACGCCGCCATCGCCGCGGCGTTTGCGGCCGGTATCTGCGCCGCGCGCAACTCCGGCATTGGTGGCTACGGCGGCCACGCCATGATCGCCCTCGCCGGCGGAAAAAAAATCACCGCCATCGATTTCAATTCCGCGGCACCGGCGGCGGCGCGCGCGGACATGTTTCCGCTCGACGCCCAAGGCCGGGTGGTCGGCAACGTGAACACCTTCGGCTGGCTCGCCGCCGGCGTGCCCGGCGTCGCGGCCGGTCTCGACCTCGCGCTTCAGCGCTACGGCACACGCCCACTGCGCGACGTGCTCGCCCCCGCAATTCAGATGTGCGAGGAGGGTCGCTACGCCGCCGCGGTGAAGGGCATCGACGATCTCGCGCCCGCCGGACCGGTGCCTCCGGAAAAACGCCGCAATCTCGCCCTCGCCGCGCTGCTCAAGACGCTGGCGGCGCGCAATTCCACCGAGTCGTTTTATCGCGGCGACATCGCGCGCACGATCGCCGCGGCGTTTCAAAGCCACGGCGGCCTCGTCACCGTCGATGATCTCGCCGCCTTTCGCGCGCGCGAAATGGAACCGCTCACGCTCGACTGGAACGGCGCGCGGCTCCACACCGTGCCGCTCACCTGCACCGGCCTCCTGCTGCTTGAGGCGTGCTCGATTCTGAAATCGCTCGACTGGCCGAAGCTCTCCGCGCCGCAGCGGCAGCATGCCCGGCTTGAGGCGCTGCGCATCGCGTGGGCCGACCGCCTGCGCACGTTTGGCGATCCGGAACAGGTCAGCGTGCCCGTGGAAAAATTTCTCTCGCCCGCCTACGCCGGCGAGCAGGTGGAAAAAATCTCCACGGCCCTGCGCGCGCAGCAGCCGGTCCCGCTCGTCGTCGAGCCGAGCAACGCCGGCGGCACCACCAACATCTCCGCCACCGATCGCCACGGCAATATGATCGCCATCACCGTGACGCACGGCGGCAGTTTCGGTTCGCGCGCGGTCGTGCCGGAGCTGGGTATGGTGCTCGGCCACGGCATGTCGCGCTTCGACCCACGGCCCGGCCGACCCAATTCCGTCGGCCCCGGCAAACGCCCGATCACCAACATGTGCCCGACGATTGTGACGCGCGAGGGGGCGCCCGTGCTCGCCGTCGGCGGTGCGGGCGGCACGCGCATTCCGAACAGCGTCTTCGAGGTGCTCCTGAATTTCGTCGCGCTCAGCGCCCCCCTCGGCACCGCGATCGCGGCGCCCCGCCTTCACACTGACGGCACGCTCAACCTCGGGCTCGACAAATTTCACTCCCCTGAAGAGGAGAAGTTCTTCCGGACCGCCGGCTACACGGTCACCCGCAGCCCGAGCGCCATCGTCAGCGCCGTCGCCTTCGATCCGAAATCGGGCGAGTCTCACGGCGCTTCGAGCGGCGGCGCCTAGCTCGAATGTTTCACCCTCAAGGGGGTGAAGAATCCGGGCTCGCCGCTTATTTTTTCTTGCCGGCCTTGGTCGCAGGGCGAAATTCCGGCCGCGCCTGTAGCTGCGCCATATACGGCGCATATTCCGGCGCGCTCATCCAATCGCGTGAGACCGGCTCGCCCGCGGCGACCTTTCCTTCCGGGTAGTCCTTGCCCGAAAAGCTGAGGCCCACGGAGTCATTCCACGCCAACAGCGCGGTCCGCAAACGCCCGCTGAGTTCGGGTTGGGCCGCAGAAATATCCTTGGTCTCACCGGGATCGGTTTCGAGATCGAAGACCTCGAACGTTCCCTCACCGATCTTTTGCGTGACGATCTTGTAGCGGTTATCCACCAGCGCCGCGCGCCCCGTGTGCCGGAACGCGAGCGGTTTTGACCGCGCCGCTACGTCGGCGGTGAAAAGCGGTTGCAGCGAACTGCCGTCAATCGGCGCGAGCATCACATCGGCCGGGAGGTGCAGGACGTCGGCAATCGTCGGGAAAATATCCACCGTGCCGGCCGGGTAGCGGGTGATGCGCGGGGAGCGAATCACCGCCGGCCATTCGATAATCGCAGGCACCCGCAGGCCGCCCTCAAAAACGGAATTCTTGAACCCGCGCAGGTTGCCCACGGTGCTCGGCTTGATCTCCGGGAGGCCACCGTTGTCGCTGCAGAACCAGAGGAGCGTGTTGTCGGCCAGCCCGAGGTTGCGCAGACCCGCGCGCAGCGTCCCGATGCTCCGGTCCATCGCGACGAGTTCGCCGAAGTGGTGCTGCGAAAGCCCGGCGAGCTCGGAAAAGCCGGCGCGATCGCTCTCGGATGCGACGAACGGTGCGTGCGGCGAACCAAACCAAATCACCGTAAACGTCGGCTTCCCGCCCACGCCGCTGCGTTCCAAATGTTTCAGCGCCTCGGCCACGATGACTTCGGAGGAATCACCCGTGAAGGCCTCAAACTTTCCCTTACGGCTCAGCAACGGATCGCGGTCGAAGAAATTTGTGACTGACAGCCACTCGTCGAAGCCGAACGCGCCCGGGTTGTGATCATCTTCCTTGAGCACCGGCGCTCCCGGTCCCTTGAACCCATTGAGGTGCCATTTACCGAAATGAGCGGTCGTGTAACCGGCCGCGCGCAGCGCCTGCGGCAGCGTCTTCTCCTGCCGCCGCAAGGCGTAACCGTGATTCTCGACGCCCGTGCGATCATTGGAACGGCCGGTCATCACCGTCGCTCGGGTCGGCGAGCAATTCGGGGCCCCGGCGTAAAACCGGTCGAAGCGGAGCCCCGATGCCGCCATGGCATCGAGGTGCGGGGTCTTAAGCACGGGGTGGCCGTTGTAGCTGGTCTCGCCCCAGCCCATGTCGTCCGCCATCACGAGCACGATGTGCGGACGCACACCGGCATCGGCTCCAGCGAGCGCGCTAATTCCGGCCAACCCAAGGAGACCAAGCAGGGATAGATGTTTCATCGGAAAATTTACCACGTGCCCTTCACGCCCATCGTCCACAGCGAGCCGTAGTCGATGCGGGTGCGGAATCGGGCCACCTGCGGGGTGGTCGGGCCGAAAACTTTCACGTCTTCCGTCGCGTCGCCGACATTGCGCAAATTGAAGAAGAAGGCGGTCCGCTTCCAGAGCGTGAATTCCCCGACGACGTCGACGTAGAGCCGCTTGGAGGTCCAGTTAAACGTGCCGGGCTCGATGCTGTTGCCCTGCAAGAGGGCGTTTCGCGAACGGCCGCGATAATTCCAATTCACCCGCACATTATACTTCGGCCGCGTTAGGCTGACGCCCCAGCTTCCGCTGCGGGGAATGAAGCCGGCAAACGACACGGTATCGTCGCCGGTCACCCGCTGCGCACTCCCGTTGGCGAAGACCTGCACCCCGCGCGCCCACAACGGCAGAAACGTGAGGGCCTGCTTGTAATTAAAATCCCAACCCTCGGTGCGCACCGAGCCCGCGACATTGTGGCGGGTCGCCACGTCGTAGCCGCCGTATTCCGTCGGATCCAAACCATAGAGCGCCAGAAATTCCGGAGTGGGCCGAAACACGGTCGCTCCAAAAAAATTCTCGATCTGCCGCCGGAACGCACCGATCGAAAACTGGCCGACCCCTTCGAAATAACGCTCGAGCCGCACGTTTACGGTGCGCGCGCTCCAGGCTTTGATCGCCGAATTATTCACGGCGATCTGGTTGTTGGGGGCCGGGGGATTGCTGGTGTCGGGCAAGTTGATGCCCCCGGAATACTGGATGAAGTTGGGTCGTCCGACGGAGTGATAATACGCGGCGCGCGCAATGAGGTTTTCGCGGATGTTGTAGCTTGCGTTGAGACTGGGGAAGTAGCGCAGATACTCTTTCTCGGTGCGGGCGCCACGGTCCGTGAACGTGAGCTGGGAGACGCCGAGGGCGTTGGTCGTCGGCACGATCAACAGCGGCTGGCCGGCGGCATTGCGGAGGATCTGGCCGCTGGCGTTGCGTTGGTAGTTTAGCGTCGGATCGTTTAACACGCCTTCGCCTTGGGCATTCGTCTGCTCGGCCCGAACGCCCCCGACCAATTTCAAGCGGTTCTGCAAGAGGCCCACGTCGCCCCGTAGATAGACCGAGGAAATGATTTCCTCGGAGTGCCGCGAAGCGGACACCAGTGCCCGATAGGCGGTGTTATCGTTCCGGGTGAAGTGACTCGGGTTGGCCACCGCATACTCGTAGACCTTGCGGTTGCTGGGTGTCTCGAGTTTGGGAAACCCGAAGGGCAAAATTCGCTGCGAGTAGATCGGGTCAAAAAACGGCACCGGGCTGTCGTCGTTGCCCAATGGCACGGTGCTGGTGCGGCCGTCCCGGCCCACGAAGTTGCTGGTCACCGTGCCGCCCCGGTTGTCCCGGATGGTTTGCCGGACATCGAACCCCGTCTTCAACGTGAACGGGAGCGGCGCAAAGAAATCGCGGCGCAGACTGCCGTAGGCGGATTTCTGCCGGTCGATATTGGTATCAACCTGGGTCGCCGCGGAAACCGTCGTGTAGGTCGACAACGCGTAGGGGTCGACGGGCGCACCGGTCGGACCGTCCCGCACCGTGATCTCGTTGGGTCGCAGATAAAAAATATCCTTGAGCGCGATCGTCACGTTGGACCGCTGCATCGTGACATTTCGGAAGTAGCCCTGCTCGATGTCGGGATTGCCATCATCCTGGAGGGAATAGCCGAGGCCACCGTCCGCCTTCCACACCGGTCCGTCGTGGCGCCACACGATTGTGGGCATGCGCGTCCGGTTGAATCGATTTCGTTCCTGGTGGAGCGTTTGCAGCACGCCGGTGCCCACCGCTCCCTGGGTCGAGGTGGTCGTAAAATCCCCGGGACGAACCGTGCCGACATTGAAGTTGACGCTCGACACGATGTATTGGCCGTCGAACGAGGAATATTGAAAACCGAGTGTGACGCGGTCGCGCGGGGTGAATTTGTAGTCGATGCTGGCGCCGATAGAGCGGCGGGTCGTGACCTTGGGTGCATCCTGCACTTGGTAGGCCGTCAGGTAGGGGTTGTCCGGCGTGGTGTGGGGCAGCGTCGTGCCGTTGGTGGCGCTATTTACCCCGCGCCATTGGGTGTTCTGGCTGTTGTCCTGGGCCGAATAGTTGGTGGAAGTGCCCGCGGAGAGCGTGTAACCGAAGCGCTTGTTCACCGGTGCCACGTAGGCAAAATCGAATCCCGGATGGACATTGCGCGTCGCGCTGGGCTTGGGGCCGGGCACTTTCCTGAAGTCACGCGCGTTGTCGCGCATGATCACGTAAACGCTGGCGTTGAGCTGCGGCTTCACCCGCTCGAACGAACTCCGCGGCACCATGTTCACCGATCCGGCCAGCGCCGAGCCCTGCGACTCTGGCGTCGGCGAATACGAGACTTCGATCCGCGACAGGTTGTTGATCGAAATCATGTCGGAGGCCACCGATCTCCCGGTCGCGTTGCCCGGGGCCGAAGCGATGCTGAAGCCGTCGAGCGTCACCGGAACATTGTCCGGCGGCACACCATTGATCGAAATGTCGCGCGCATTGCCGCCCGTATAGTCGATCGTGACGCCGGGCAAAAATTTCAGGAACTCCGCGACGTTGCCCTCCGCCACATTACCGAACTCCTCCGTGGAAAGAACGTTCTTGATGTTCGACGCGAACCGCTGCTCGTTGATCGCCAAGGCCGTCGCATCCATTTCGCGGCTCGAAGCCACCCGAAACTCGTCGAGCTTCACAATGGAGCCATCGGCGCTTTTCACCGCCCCTCCCAGCGTCACATCCAGCCGGGCAGTCTGGTCGGCGGCCACTGTGACCGGCGTGGTTTGCGGCGGCAGCCCGGTATAAAACACCGTCACCCGCGCCGCTCCCACGGGCACATGGGAGACGCGGAAAAACCCTTCGGCATCCGTCAGCGTCTCAAGCGCCGCGCCCTCGACGGCGATGCGCGCGCTGGCCACGTATTCGCCGTTGCGGGCGTTCAACACGCGCCCCTCGATTGTGCCGACGGCGACCGGTTGCGCCAGCGCCGCAGCCAGGGGAAGAACGAGCGTCGCAATGAAGCGACGCGACAAACGCAGGAGGAAGGCAGGGTCAGATTTCATAGTCAGGGCCGTCGGACACCCGACGGAGGGCTAGCGATCACGAAAGCACAGTAATTGGCTCGCTCAAGGAAATAGCTTCCATGCAACTGCTCCCGCGAAAGCATGGGGAGTTGCGCTCATCGACAGAGCTTGCCGTAGTCGAACTCCCCTCTCCGCCTATGAAATTCGCCATTCCCCTGATCGCATTGCTCACGCTTGGCAGGGTCTTCGCCGCCGACGCCAAAAAGGCCGCGCCGCCCCAGGCCGCGCCTACGAACGCCAACCTCGCCTACGGCACCCACGAGCGGCAGGTGCTCGACTTCTGGCGCGCCGAATCCGCGACGCCGACGCCACTCGTGTTTCACATCCACGGCGGTGGCTGGGTCAACGGCGACAAAGCCACTGTCGCGCAGCTCGAGCGCTACCTCGCCGCCGGCATCTCGGTCGTCTCGATCAACTACCGCTACGTCACGCAGGCGATCGAGGCGGGTGTGAAGCCGCCGGTGCAGTGGTCGCTGCACGATGCGGCCCGCGCGCTGCAATTTGTCCGCAGCCGCGCGAAGGAGTGGAATCTCGACCAAGCCCGCGTGGGCGCGACCGGCGGTTCGGCCGGGGCGTGCTCCAGCCTGTGGCTCGCCTTCCACACCGACCTCGCCGATCCCAAGAGCGCCGATCCGATCGCGCGCG
>JANXSC010000072.1 GCA_025352845.1 Opitutaceae bacterium | reverse complement strand
CGCGCCGCGCGGTATCGCGAGCAGTTGGGCGACGTCGGCGGCCTCACGCTGCCCGTCGTCGCGCCATGGGCGGAACCGGTGTGGCATCTATTCGTGGTGCGGACGCAATGGCGCGACGCGCTGCAAAAGCACCTCGCGGCCGCGGGCATCGGCACGCAGATCCATTACCCCGTGCCGCCCCATCTCTCGCGGGCCTACGCGAACTCGGGATGGAAGCGCGGGGATTTTCCGCTCGCGGAAAGATTCGCCGATGAAGTGCTCAGTCTCCCGATCGGGCCGCACGTTTCGGCGGCACAGGCGGACTACGTGTGCTCCGAGGCGCGTAAGTTTTTCCAAACGACATGAGTGCGGCGGCAGGCGAGACCTTGCTGTTCGATTCGGTGGAGTTGCTGCCGGAGCCGTGGCGGAAATTTGCCGCCGCCGGTCCGGTGCGCGCGTTCAACCCCGGCCTGCTGCGCGATGGCAACGTCTGGATCTTCGCCTCTCGAATCGTGGCTGCTGACGGCCTGCGTCGCATCGCGCTCTGCCGGCTCGATCGACACCTGCGAATCGTGGCTGGATCGCAGTGCGCGTGGAGTGACTTCGTGGTATTCCGCGACCGCGAAAATCTCCCTGAGCCCGCAACCACCTGGTTCGCCGATCCCCGGCTCTATCGCCTGGGAGGCAGGTTGTGGATCTATTGGAACTCCGGGTGGCACGAGCCGCACAACTGCCAGTTCCTGCAGGAGCTCAACGCGGCGACGCTGCGGCCCCTCGCCCACCCGCGCGAGCTGGTGCGGATCGGCGAGCGGCGGAAGCTGGAGAAGAACTGGACGTGCTTCGAAACGTCGGCAGGCGATCTGCACGCGATCTATTCGATTGCGCCGCACAACGTGCTGACGTTTTCCTTAGCAGGTGACGGCGACATCGTATTCGAGCCGGCCGGAAGCCACAAGTGGTCACTCGCAAATTATCCGGCCAGCCACGGCGGCCTTCGCGGCGGCGCGCCACCGGTTTTTTTCGACGGCGAGTTCTGGTCGTTTTGTCATTCGGTGCATGACGGCGCCGATGGCTACCGCTACGCGCCCGCGGCGTATGCGTTTTCGGCGACGGCTCCTTTCGCGCCCACAGTGCGACCCAAGGCCCCTCTGAAATTCGCCGGCAGTTTCGCCGCAACGCGCGCCCATGCGCCGCTGAACCCCGCCGTGGGCGCGGTAATTTACCCTTGTGGTGCGGCGCGCGACGGCGCTCGCTGGTTGGTCAGCCATGGAATCAACGACGAAAGCTGCGCCATCTCGATCATCGGCCACGAGCACGTGCTGGCCTCCGCGGAGCGCCTTTCTCCGCTCAGCTGAAGGACAGTTCGCCGCAGCAGCCGCTTTTCCATGAAGGGACTCGTTTCCAGCCTGATTCTGGAGCCGGCGAAAATGGTGGCCGGGCTCTGGTGGCGCCGGGATCTGATCCGGCAGTTCACGCGGCGGAGCATCGAGCTGCGGCACCGTGGCAGCCGGCTCGGGGCGTTTTGGGCGTTGATCAATCCCCTCTCGATGCTCGCGCTGCACTTCGTGGTCTTCGGGATTTTTTTCGGCCAGCGGTTCGGCGTGCTACCGGGTGAAACGCGTTTCGATTTCTCACTGGCGATGTTTCTCGGTCTGGCGCTTTTTCATGTGTTTGCCGAAACGCTCGGTGCCGCACCCAGCCTGATCGTGGCGAACCCGAACTTCGTGAAGAAGGTCGTCTTCCCCCTGGAAATTCTCCCGGTCGCCCAGATTGGAGCGACGGCGTTTCATCTGGCGGTGAGTGTCGGGCTGGTGTTGGGGGGCGGCTTGTTCGGCACGGCGGGGCTTTCGCTCAACGTGCTGTGGCTGCCGGTGCTGGTGCTGCCGCTGCTGCTGTTCTGCCTCGGCGTGGCGTGGATGCTGGCGGCCTTGGGGGTGTTTTTACGCGATATCGGGCAACTCACGGGATTTGTCTCGTCGGCACTGATGTTCGCGTCCGCGGTTTCCTTTCCGCCGGAGAAAATTCCACCGGAGCTGCATTTCCTCCACTATAACCCGCTCTTCCAGATCGTGGATTTGGCGCGGAAGGTCGTCTTGTGGCAGCAGGCGATGCCGATGGACAAGCTCGCCTACGTCTATGCCAGCGCGTTCGCGGTCTGCGCGGCGGGTGCGGTGTTTTTTTCGCTGCTGAGGAAATCCTTTGCCGAGGTGATCTGAGAAATCAAACGGACGGTCCGCGCCCGACCGAGATTTCGTAGGGCAGCCGCACGAGGCCGTGAATGACTTCATGCTCCGGTGGATTCGACACCTCGATCACCGCCGCATTGAGCACGCGATCCCACGTGTTATCCGCGTCGGCTCCGGCACCACAACCGACATCGAGAGTGTATTGGCCGGCTTGGAGCTCCAATTGGAAGCGGATCGTGACGACACAGGTGTCGCCCGCCGCCATCTCCGCAATCAATCGCTGCGCGACGCGGAGGCCCGTCGCGAACACGACCTGACCATGGCGGTTCCTCACCTCGCAGCCACCGCTCACGGCGCGAACCGCACGCTTGGCCTCCACTAAAAGCGTTAGCACGGCCCAGTCTCCGCTGCGAAAGGCAGCGCCAGAGGCTCCATCTTGGTGCAACAGCCAGGCCTGCGCCACCCGCACCCCACCGTCTCCGAGGCGCTCTCGCTCGTCTAGTCCCAACGGTAAGACAGCCGGCAACGGTGTGTCGGCTTCAGTCTGCAGGTTGGCCGTGGCAGCGACGACGTTGCCTGACAGCGCCGCCATGGCGGCAACATATGCGCGGACACACGCCCCCGCTTCACCGAGAAAACGGACCCGGCCCTCATCGACCCACAGCGCGCGCTGGCACATATTCAGCACGAATCCGAGGTCGTGCGTGACGACGAGCAGGGTCACACCCCGCGCCGACAGCTCGCGCAACCGCTGGCTGCATTTTTGCTGAAACACGATGTCGCCCACCCCAAGCGCCTCGTCGATGATGAGCACGTCGGGCTCTACCGATATGGCGACGGCGAACGCGACCCGCATCATCATCCCAGTCGAATAGGTTTTGACGGGTTCCTCGATGAAAGCACCGATGTCCGCAAACCGCGCGATATCTTCGAACCGCGCCGTCATCGCGGCGCGATCTATTCCGAGAATCGCGCCGGCCAAGTAGATGTTTTCGCGGCCCGAGAATTCTGGATTAAAGCCGGAACCGAGTTCGAGCAGGGCCGTTACGCGGCCTCTCACCACACATCGCCCCATACTCGGCTGAAGGGTCCCGGCAAGAATTTGGAGCAAGGTGCTTTTGCCTGCACCATTTCGGCCAATCACGCCAAACGCCGTGCCTTCTTTCACTTCAAACGAAACGTCCTTCAGTGCAATAACCCCTCCGTCCCGTCGCACATCTGGCAGACCCGCGCCGCGTAACCCGCGAGCCAACCAATACCACATCGAGCCATGGCGCTCGTAAATCTTGCCCAAGCCAGAGACCTCGATGCGCGGTGCGCGTTGGTCGGTCACGTTTGATTCAAGAGCCGATGCCATGCTCACTCGTTACACGATAACCTCGGCATAGGGACAGAAAAAAAGGGCGACCGGTTTCCCGGTCGCCCTTTGCGGCGTAATATCAGTCAACTATCCAAGTTTAGGGCTGGGGAGGGGTGTAGGCACCCGTCCCAACGTCAACCGGAGTGATGCCACCCAAGTCGTTGGAAATGCTCAACGCGCCGAGGTTCGCGGTCCCGGTATGGGTTACCCGGAGAAGACCGGCAGCCTGAACGAGCTTCGGCAGCGTGATGTTGCCGGTCGAGGTCAGGTTAACGGTGCTGCCGAATGTCACCAGGCCGCCCGTATTGACGATCGAGAGATCGCCAGTCGAGACAAGATTGGCCGCGCCGAAGGAGGCAGAACCGGTCAGGATATCCATGCTGCTGGATTCGCTAATGCTGACTTGCTGGCCAATGAACTTCAGCGTGCCAAAGTTCACCCCGGGCTGGTTGATCACAATACTGCCGTTGAACGCCTGAAGGAACGCGTTGCCGGTGACCGACAGCGCACCCGCGTTGGCGATATTACCGAGAGCGGAACTCACGATCAGATTTCCGGTCGCCACCGACGGCGTAGCCGCCGAGCCGAGCACGAGGCTTGAGCCGACAGTGCCAAGGATCGACAGGGTAACATCCTTACCGTTGAACGAAACACCCGAGCTGGTGAAGAAGTCCGTGGTCGGATCATCAATCGTGATATTGCCGTTGGTGGCGGTGAGAGTGACCACGCCGCTGCCTGAGGCGGTCGAGTTACCACCCAACTTCACGCCGCCGAGCCCGGTGTCGATGATACCACCGTTAACGCTCGTCGCCGTGAACGTGCTGTTCCCACCACCGACCATCGTCACCTTACGGAGATTGAGCGTGCCATCCTCGGTGATGTTGGCGTTGCCCGTGTTATTACCCAGCGTGACGGAGATCGGCCCGAAGTTATTGCCGGAATTTGTCAGGGTGATGTTGCGGCTGGCTCCCGCGTTGGTGGTGGTGAAGCTGGCTGTTCCGAAGATATTCAAGGCCGCCGACTGCGTGATGTTATTCGTCGCTGTGACAATCAGGGAGTTCGCGTTAATCGCACCCAGCGCAAGACTATCGCTGGTCTGAACGGTCACGGACCCGGTGGGAGCCGATGCAACAAACGCCACGACGTTACCGGTGGTGGTTCCAGTCGTATGCGTGGTATTGCCGATATTGATGCTGCCGTTCAGTGCCGTGGCAGTGAGGGTGCCGTTATTGGCAATAACGACGTTCGCCGCCGGGTCTTCGATGATGCTGCCGAATCGGCTGGTTAGGCTGGAACTACCACGGCTCGACAGATTGCCGACCTTCATGGTGCCGTCCTCAACGATCGTCACCGTGCGGCTGGCGTCGGTGCCGTTCACTTTCGCCTCAACGCGGCCGAAGTTGTTGCCGTTATTCCCAACTATAATATTGGCATTCTGTGATGTAAACTGCGTCAAGCCATAGCTGAAAATCGACGTGCCCGCCGCCTGGGTAATCGTGCCGGAGTTGCCACCGCCACCATTCGTCGCATTCGCGCTGAGCGAGCCGACGGTGAGATTGCCTATGACTAGGTTCCACGGATTGTCGATCGAAACGCCGGCGGGGGACCCCGCAAGCGCGGTGACCAAGCCACCCGAGACACCGGAAATCGTGAGATTCCTAGCAGAACCGATGGTCGCGTCGCCGGTGGTTGCCGCCTGATTGAGGACCACCGGGCCAATGAAGTCATTGCCAGAGTTAAGCGTCACGTTACCCGACGATGCAATCGTGGTCGTTCCAGTGATTTTCAGGAAACCGGTAGCGTTCTGATTGATCGAAGTAGCGCCGGTATTCGTCGCGGTGAGCGAAAGGTTACCGCCAACGGTGGTGTTGGTCAAAGCCGCGGTCGTGATACTATCCGAGGAGTTGATGGTCAGGCTGCCCGCGACCGTCGCGCCGCCGAGGGTGATCACACCGCCATTGGTCGAGGTGATGAGCAAATCGCCACTGGTAACATTGGTCGTGGCACCGAGGGTCACACCGCCGCCGGCAACCGTGAGGGCACCACCGGAAGCGAGGAAGTTCGCCGTGCCGATGCTGTTCGTGCCGTTGGTGATCACACTGGTCGAACTTACATTCGACGTGAAGCTGGCGGCCCCAGTGATGTTCAAGTCGCCGGTGTTGATAATCCCACCCTGTGTGCTGGTGGCATTCAGGCTGGCCGCCGTGATGTTACCGAGATTCACGGTAGTGCGCTCGGCGATGGTCGCCGCGCCCGTGGTGTTAATCTTGATCTGACCGTATTGCACGCTGGGCGACAACGAACCGTTGGCCACCGCCGCATCCAAAGTGACCGCTCCGCTCCCGGCCGTGAGGTTCAGACCGCCGAAGATGTTCTGCGGTGAGTAGTCATTGTCAGTAATCGTGCCCGTGCCAGCGGTGGAGATGCTGAGCACACCACCGACCGTGATGCTTTGGCCGGCAGAACCAAGACCAGTCCCGATGACAACGCCGGTGTTCGAAGCGCCATTATTGAGGACAGCATAGTTGCCGGTGACATTTGTCGTGCCGAGCGTCAATGAGCCCGTCGCGCCGGTATTATTGACGGTCGCGGTGCCGGCCGTGACTTGAAGGATGGTGCCAGTGCCGAAATTGTTGGCGTTCGTCAGATTGGCCGTTCCAGTGCCCACGTTGACCACGGAAGTCTGTCCCGTAACATTGGCCGTGACAATCGTCGTCCCGGCGACTTGGTTGATGCTACCACCAGCCGTGCGGAGCGCGACGCCACCGCTGCCGCTATTCGTGACGTTACCAAGGGTGATGTTTCCGCCCGCAGCTGTAGCGTTCAAGGTGAGAGTCCCGTTACCGCTAGCAGTCGTGACATTCGCGTTTTGGACAATGCTTCCACCCGTGAGAGTGATGACACCGTTGTTCGTGGTTGCGGCCGTCACCGAAACAGTGTTGCCGATGGTCAGAACGTTGTTCGTGGTGACGGTAAGATTGGACCGCACGCCGGCCGTGAGCGTAGCGCCCGCAGCAGTTGAATTGCCAAGCGTCAGATTGCCGACGCCATTCCAAGTCACGCTCGCATTGGCCGCCGAGAGCAGGAGGGCACCAGCAACGGTGCTGCTGTTTTGGATGTTGATGCCGCTGTTGTTGGCAGCCCCAGTCGCAATGATCGTCGCATTGCCGCCGATGGCGAGCGTGCCGCTCGACGCAATCGCAGTGGTATCGAGCGTGCCGGCCGCCGTCACGCTAAGGTCGCCGCCAATATTGGATGCGCCCAAGGTGATGATATTTGCATCCACGACAGTGGCATTGCCGAGAAGGCCAGTCGTGTTGATCGTGAGCGTCTTGAAATCATTGGTCGCTGTGCCGAGGGTGATTGGCGCCGTGCCGGAAGAAAGGCTCGTGATGCCGTTCGCGGCCAAAAGTGAGCCAGCTCCCTGCGTGATGGCTCCATTGTTGCTTGTGGCGGTGAAATTGCCGCCGACCGTGGTGGGACTGGCGGACGTCAGCACCAAGCCGGTGCCGCTGCCAGTCTGTCCGAGGATCATGTCACCGGAAACCGTAAGGTTGTTTGAGGTGACGGTGCCAGCGTAAGAGGAGAGGTTGCCAATGGCGCTCGCCACTGCCGTGCCGGTGCCAAGGTAGATGGTGCCCTGCGAGGCACCGCTCAACGCCAGATTTCCGGTCGCCGTGAAGCCGAAATCGGTTTCCGCGAGCGTCGAGAGCACGAGCCCGCTGGCGGTGCTGATCTGCGCTCCTGCGCCGACGATGATGTTACCGTTGGCCAGAATTACGACCTGCCCATTGGAGAGCAGCTGGCCGTTGACGACGGCGGCCGCCGCGCCCAAGCTATTGAAAATAGAATTGGTCGTGTTACTCCCCGCCGAAACACGGTTCAAAACTGCGCCGCCGGAGGGCAGCACGAAATTGAAAGTCTCACCGGAGAGGATGTTAAAATTAGAAACCGTCGTGCCGTCAGTGATCCCGAGATATGGCAAAGGGACCGTCCCGGCGGTCGTGCCCCAAGTGAGCACGGCGCGATTGGAGGAATTAATGGTGCCGGTGGTGCCAGCGGCATTCCACGTGGCAGTTCCGCTCGTGACAGTGAACGGTATCGCTGTCGGCACGGTGGCGAGCAATGGGCTCGGTAGTATGGCGATTGGCCCTACGGCCAGCATCGCGATGAACAACTTACGAAGAGACAACCTAACGGGAGGTGCTTTTTTCATTTGTGATAGATGAGCAGTTTGTGACTAGATTACGCCTAACTTGAAGAGCAGATGAAATAAGCCGCAGCGCTGGCAAGCACATTTTGCAGCAGACCAAGAACGGTCGCCCCGGTGTGACAGACCCAGCACTGCCTCGGTCGTTCTCGTGAGTCATGATCTTTTGGGAGCAAAAGAGGTTTTGAGCAGTCGCGGACGGAAGTAGTGAAATAACCGTGGGCCTCAGCCCCCGGAGCCGTGTTTCCAATACAGACTGCGTCGCGGAGCGACGCCTGAACCCCTCATTAACCTCAGGCCTCGCTCCCCGACGCAAAATACTGCCCGACAAATTCCGTGCGCGAACGCCCTGCGGCTCCGGTCAAGCCTCGCTCCCCGAGGGCGGTTCAGGCGCACAAAAATTGATTTGCGCCCCCGAACCGGTCACAAATCAAGGGAGAGTTGAGCGTGGGACGCGCAAACGCGGCGAGGGCGCCGCGTCTCCAGCAAGGCGGATGCAAAACAAAAGACCCCGGACCCCATATGCAGGCTCGCGTGATTTTTCACTCGGCAACCGCCCGTCTCTCGTTTCATTCCTTTGGGTTCATTATGCAATTAAGCCAGGAAAGCTATCGGGTCCGCTGGTTCGTTTTGGTCGGCGCGTGGGCCCTCGCGGCGTTCATGCTCTTCTACCAGGCGGGCTTGGTGCAGGATTACCTTGGGATCGTCGGCCAGCTGGGTCTTCGCGGCGCACCTGTCGCCAGCACACCACTAAAACAAGCATATCCGGCATTCGCCGCCGACGCCGAAGTGTGGGTGCGACATGCTCTGGCCCTGATCGAAGGACCCGATCTGCGGCTACGGCACACCATGATTGACAATGCCCCCGGCGGGCGGGAGGTGCATTGGAATTCAGCCTGGGCTTGGGCCATCGCCGGCGCAGGGCAAATTCACCATCTGTTCACGGGGGACCCCATCGCGGCTTCGGTTGAAAAAGCGACCGTATGGCTTAACGCGACGGCGTTGCTGGCGCTGACGATTATCCTATCCGCATGGCTGACGCGCCGAGCGGGAGTGATTGCCGGCGTCCTGCTGGTTGCGGCCATGACCTGCAACGATCGTATTTTCGAAGGGTTTTTTCCGACCTACGTTGACCATCATGGACTCCTTACCGTGGCGGTCCTTGGCATGGTGCTGGGGTTGATCATGATGGGGGGCGGTTGGTGGCGGGAGCGGCAGCCCGACACACTGCCGCTCCTGCCCGACTCTCCCCAGGCCGCTCGTGGTGCGGCCATGTTCTCCGCGATTGCCGGCGCCTGCGGACTATGGGTGAGCGCAGCCTCGGTCATCCCATCCATTGCGATCGCGGGGGTCGCCGGAGTTTTCACCCTGTTGGTGCATGGCCGCACCGCGCAGAAACAGGGGGCGGTGTTCGAAGGCGGCGTCTGGCGGTTTTGGGGTCGGACGGGGGCGATCGCCAGCATTGTCTTTTATCTAGTCGAATATTTTCCGAATCACCTGGGATTCCGGCTGGAGCCGAATCACCCGTTTCACGCCTTGGCGTGGCTCGGTGGCGGCGAACTGATCGCCCAGTTTGGCGAACGATGGCTAGCCCCGCGTGAGCGACGCTGGAACAATCTCGGCCAGCTCATCTGGCCGCTGCTTGCCGTCTCGGTCGCGCCCGTGACCATGGTGATCGGCGGCACCAGGGTGTTCACGCTGTTCGACCCCTTCATGGCGCGGCTGCACAACGACTATATCCAGGAGTTCCTGCCGTTGTGGCGGACGCTCCGCGGGTTCAACGGCAGGATGGTGTTTCAGGTCATCGTGGTCGACAGCCTCCCGTTAATCGCCGCGATCGCCACGCTGACCTACCGGCGCCGCGAAAGCCCCACGGTGTTGTGGCTGGCGACCTTTGTCGCCGCCATGCTCACCGTGATGGCATGGGCGCAATCGCGCTGGCTGCTCAACGCCAGCGGCGCGCAAGTCTGCCTCGCGATCGTGGTCCTCGCCTGCTGGACCGGATCGTTTCGCCCCGTCGTCCGCTGGGCGGCCGCCCTGGCGCTTCTGGGCATCGTCTTTCTTCCGACCGGCATCATGCGCATGATAAACTCCGCGGGCGAGGTCACTGCGCGCCGGGTGGCACTCAAGGACGCCAACGCCGCGCTCGCGCGGGACATCGCCGCGGCGCTCCGGGCCACGCAGCCCGCCGGCGAGATCACGCTGCTGTCCAGCCCCAATGCCTCCACGCAGATCGGCTACTACGGCCGGTTCCAGACGCTGGGCACGCTGTATTGGGAAAACAGCGACGGCCTCAAGGCCGCCGCCGCCATGCTCGGGGCGCGCAACGAGGTCGAGGCGGCCGAGTTGATTCGGAAACATGGCGTCACCCACATCGCCTTGCTCGCGGAGGAGAACTTCATCGCGCAATACTACGAGCTCCTCCACCCGCAGGCGACCGCCGCCGAGATCAAGCAGTGCTTCGGCTACCGGCTCTTCGCGGACAAAGTGGTGCCGCAATGGCTGCAAATGATCCCCTACACGGTGCCCGACGATTTGAAGACGCTCAACCACGTCGTCATGCTCTTCAAGGTGAACTTCAATCAGAACCTGATTGAGGCGATCTACAACGTCGCCCTGGCCCAAATCGCCCAGGGCGCGCTCGAGGACGCGGACCGCACGCTCGATATCCTGCTCACGAAGGCGCCGCAGGCTTACCAGCCGTGGCTCCGCAAGGGCGAACTACTGCTCGCCCGGCATAGCTGGGTCGAGGCGGCCAATCACATGCTAAAAGGCATTGCGCTCGCTCCTGCGGCGGAACGCCCGGCCCTTTACATCAACACCGCGGGACTTTTCTACAACCAGGGTCAGCACGCACTCGCGATTCGCACCTATCGGGCCGCGCTGGCGGAGAGCAGGCACCTCGAAATCGTGTGCTATCTCTCATGGATTTTGGCGACGAGCAAAGACGATTCCCTGCGAAACGCCAAGGAGGCGCTCGAGCTTGCCCAGGAATGCCACAAGGCCGATCCGAACTCCCCGTTCTATCTCAATACCCTCGCCGGCGCCCTCGCCGAAAACGGCCGGTTTCCGGAGGCAATCGAGGCAGGCGATCGCGCCGTCGCCAATGCCCGGGTCAAAGGCGATGCATCGCTGGTGCAGATTTTTGAGCAGCGTCTGGCGATTCTCAAAACCGGGAAGCCCTTGAGATACTGAAGCGTTCCACGGGGGGGGTGCGGAACCGCCTGCCCGCCGCACCCGTCGTCCATTGACGCCGCGGGAGCCGCTTCGTCGGGATTTCTGCTTTGCAATGAACAATGCCCAACCTCACAGGTCTCGGATAGCTCTCATGATTCCTAGGAAAGAAATTCTCTTTGTCGGTCTGTGTCTGGGTGCCGCCGCTGTGGGATCCCTTGCGCATGCTCAGGCAGGCGATCCGGCTCCCACAGCAGCTCCGACTGCCGCACCCGCTCCGACCATACCGACGACGGGTCATGCGCTCCGTAAAATCGTCCTCACGGAGAGCATCGATGTCGCCAACACGTTTGTGCCGCCTGCCGACTCGGATTTCGTCGTGCTGTCGCCAGCCCTTTCTTCGATCGATCTCGGCGAATTGAGCAAGCGACTTGCCGCCGGGGAAAACCGGATCGTCGAGGAGGGCCTGCTCGCCGCGATCGCGCAGGTCATCGAGAATTTCCTGCGGCAAAACAATCGCCCGCAAGCCAGTGCGGTCATACCGAGCCAGAACATTGGTGCGGGAGTCCTGCGCGTGATCGTCCAGCTCGGGCCCACCATGGTCGAACTGGCCGAAAAGGCCCAGACCATCCCGTGGAAAATTCGCAACATCAACGTGCAGGGCACGCGTTGGTTCAGCGAATCCCTGCTGCGACAGAAGCTGCGCATCGAACAGGGTGGCATCGTCAAGTGGGCCGATCTCGATCAGGCCCTCAACTGGACCAACAACAATCCGTTCCGCCGCGTCCGCGTTAAGCTCGATCCCGTTCCCAATTCCAGCGAGGCCGACCTCACGGTCGCGGTGCAGGACGCGCTGCCGCTGCGCTTATCTGCGAGTTACGCCAACGCCGGCAATGAAATTCTCGGCCTCAGCCACTTCATCGCGTCCGCCTCCTACGCCAATCTCTGGGGTTTGGACCATCAGGTCTCCTACCAGTATATCACCACGGAAAAAACGCGCGTTTACCAAGGTCACGGCTTCGATTACCGCGTGCCGCTGCCTTGGCGGCATTATGTGCAGCTCAGCGCCTCGTATTTGCACGCGCAACCGGAGTTCCTCAACGGCCTCTTCAAACAAGACGGCAAGACCCTCACGACCGACCTGCGCTACACAGTGCCGCTGCGAGCCGGCCTCAACCCGATCGACGCGTATGCCGCCGTGTCGTTCAAAGAGACCAACAACAGCCTCACGTGGGATCCGCATGCGAACCCGTTCGAGCTTCCCGGAGTTACGGCCGATATCTTTCAGCTCACCCTTGGCGCCTCCGCCGTTCGGCGCGACCAGCGCGGCGCCTGGGGATTCGGAGCCAATTTCACCCTGAGCCCGGGCCGGGTGAATTCCCGCAACAGCGAAGCCGCCTTCAATGCGACGCGACCCGGTGCGACACCGCGCTACGTTTACGGAAATTTCTCGGTTCAGCGGCTGCTCAACCTCAAAAACGGCTGGAATCTCTCCTCTCGCGCCGTGTTTCAGATGGCCAACAACAACCTGATGCCCAGCGAGCAAATGACCATCGGCGGCGGCACCAGCGTCCGGGGTTTTCGCGAGAACGTGTTCGCCGGCGATCAGGCTTTTGTGTTCACGACGGATTTGCTGGCCCCCGCGCTGACCCAATCGCTACCCCATATTTCCAAAACCCGCGGTCCGCTTGAAACTCGATTCCTCGTCTTCTATGACGCGGCCAGCAGCCGATCGCGCTATGCATTCGACACGGACCCCAAGCGCAAGCCGCTCGCCAGCGCGGGCGTTGGCGTGCGGATGAGTCTGGCGACCAATTTCTCGCTCAACGCCGACTATGGCTGGCAGCTCACCCGGCTGCCTTTCGTTGTCGAAGAGCACACCCGAGCCCACCTCAAAGCCACGCTCGCATTCTAGGCCGGTTCCCGCCAAACGCCTTCGGTGCGCATCCACCTCGGCCACCATTTCTACGGCGCGGGTAATCTCGGCGATGATTTCATGCTGGCGGGATTTCTCGCCGCGATGCGCGAGCATGCGCCGGACGCCACGTTTACGAGCTGCGTGCCGTTTGCGATCGTGCCGTTGCAGCAACGTTTCCCTTCGATCACCTGGCTGTCCTACGACAATCGCGAGCGCTCCCGCTGCATCGCCGAATGCGACGCCTGGCTCGGTCTCGGCGGCTCGCCCTTCCAACTGGATCTTTCCCGGTGGTTCGTCGATCACCTCGTGGCGGAGGCGCAGTTTTGCCACGACGCGGGCAAGCCGATGTATTTTCTTGGCGTCGGCGTGCAATCGCTCACCGAACTCTCCGACCTCGAGGTGCGACGGCTCTGCACGCACGCCGCCGGCATCTGGACGCGCGACGAGGCCTCCGCCGTGCGACTCCGCTCGTTGCCTTCTCCGCCGCCAATCCGCGCGGCGGCCGACCTGGCGCACATTTTTTTCCGCGACTGCCCGCCGCCAGTGGCCCAGCTGCGGCGGCTGACTTTCGTCGCCAATTTCAATTACGCCAACTGGCCGGGCCAGACCGCGTGCCTCGATGCGCTGCGCCACCTCCCCGCCACCGAGCGTATCTGGCTCGTGCAGGAATCGCGGCAGCTGCCCGGAGCCGAACGCGAGATGCATGGCAACCTCCCGCCCATCGAACAAGCGCGCTGGAGCCTGTTGAATCCCGAGCGGCCCGGCACCGAACTCAAGGAGGTGCTCGCGCGCTGGCCCAGCGGCGAGTGGCTCGTCACCGCGCGCTACCACGCCGCCATCGCCGGCGCGTGGGCCGGCTCAAAAATCGTCGTGCTCTCCACCAACGAAAAACTCCGCGCCGCCGCGCACGCGTTGCACACGCCGCTGCTGGCCACCGTCGCCAGCGAAGCCGCCGTCACGCGCGCGCTCGCGGCCGCCAAGCCCTCCACCCCGCCCATCGCGCTCGCCGCGCGCGCCCACGCGGCCTGCGGGGAGTTTGTGCGATCCGCTGTTGCGCACCGGCGCTGAATCAAGATAGGCAGAACGGTTCATGCCGGCCCTCGCGCTCTCCTTCGCCTTCCTGCTCTTCCTCGCCGCCATCGGCCGGGCGACGCTCGCGCTCTGTGGCTGGCGCGGTGGCATCCTCCGCGCGTGGCTCCTCGCCCCCGCCACGGGTCTCGCCGTCGTGGTGCTGGCACTCATGGCCTTCAACCAGGGCGGCCTCCCCATCGGCGCCTTTGCCTGGCCCCTCACGCTCAGTCTCGCCGTTTTTTCCGCCGCGATCTTTTGGTGGCGCCGGCCGCTCTTGCCGTGGCGCGCACTCGCGCCGTTTCTCGCGATCGCGTTTTTCTCCCTGCTGTGGACGGGCTGGCCGATGCTGCGGTTTGGCTTCGGCTGGCTGAGCTACGTCAACGACGACTACGTCAACTACTGCCTCGCGGCGGAACGTTTCCGCGACTTCTCGTTCTGGCGCGTGCCGACGATGGAGGAGCTCACCGGCACCGACATCGCGCAATATTACTGGTTCATGCACGTGCCCGGCCTCATGCGCTTCGGCAGCGAGATCGTGCTCGCGTGGATCTCGGCGCTCACGGGGGTGAAATCCCTCGGCATTTTCATGCCGGTGATCGTCGGGCTGGGGCTGATTCAACTCTGCTCCGCCGCCGCGCTCGTGCTGCACCGCGGCCGCTGGCGGCGGCGCGCGCTCATCGCGATGGCGCTGCTGGCGGTGAGCCCGCTTTTCATGCTGGGCACGCTCTATCAGCTCATCGCGCAGGTCGGCGGGCTGGGGCTTCTCCTCGCGGTCACGGCCATTCTCACCACGCGACTGCCCGCGCAACGTCGCCGCCTTGTCCCGCACGTGCTGGTCCTTTCGATCGTCGGCGCGGCGCTCGCCGTCTATTATCCCGAGGTCACGGCCTTCGCCGTGTTCACGATGGTGGCCGTGGCCGGCATCGAGGCGGTGCGGCGGCGCGCATTTCCCGCTACACGCGTCACGCTCGCCGTCTACGGCTTTTTTGGCGTCGTGCTGCTGCTGCGCTACAACCTCCTCGAATACGCCTTCACGATTATCCTCCAGTTGAACTCGGGCTTCCGCAGCGTCGATCTTTCGCTGTCACTGTTCCCGTATTTCATGATTCCGACTGGGCTCGCGAATCTTTTCGGATTGATGCCGCTCGCCGTGAATTTCGCGGAGCCGTTCACCTCGCTCACGATTCTGGCCGGCTTTATCGCACTTGCGACGGCGCTCGTCTTCGCCGTGCGCGACTCGTGGCGCGCCACGCCGATGGGCGTGCTGCTCGTCGTGCAGTTTCTCCTCGCGCTGAAGCTCATGCGCTCGGGCAACGACTTCGGCCTCTACAAAATCGCGATGTTCCTGCAGCCCGCGCTCGCCGCCGCGCTCGCGGCCGCGCTGCTCAGGCTCCCGCGCCCCCGGCTCCTCGCGCCGCTCGGCGTGCTCGTCGCCCTCGCCTGCTGCACGCCGACCGCGCTCTACTACACGCAAGCCTCGCTCGGGCGTAAGGCCGGCGGCATCACGGAGGCCAAGTTCGCCTCCATCCTCGGCACGCAGCCGCCCGCCACGCCGCCGCACACGCGCCTGCTCGCCGACATCAACAACCTCGTCGCCGCCAAGGTCGCCGCGCTCCAGCTGCGCGGCACCGATCTGCGTTTCCTGTCCCGCGACTACTACCAGCAGATCTCGCCCATCGAGTATGAGCAGCTCGGCGATTCGTTCGTCCGCATCCATCCGCACATTGGCGATCTCCTGCGCACGCGTGCGATGCTCGCGGCCCGCGACGCCCTCGTCACGCGCACGCACCATCTTTTCGAGACGTCGTTTCTCGCCCCCAATCTCAACAACGCCCGGCCCGGCGACACCGACGCCTACCTCACGCTCGACGAATCGCTCGGGCTCTTCAACAAGCTCCGCATCGAACCCGGCGCGCGCGCGAAATCGTTTTTCAAGCTCCTCCCCGCCGCCGCCACGCACAACCACCTCGTGTTCGTCCATACGAACCGCGGCAACCACTACTACCTCGGCGACCGCAACCGCATCGCGCTCTTCCAACCCGAGGCCGATCCCTACACGCCACGGCAGGACATGACGGGCCTCGGTAATTTCCTCATGCTGCGCGTCGAGCGGCCCGACGAAGAATTCTACCTGCGCATCTCCGCCTCGAAAACCTTCATGGGCCGCGGCCACACCGCGTGGTCGCCCGGCTCGCAGATTCTCGGCGCGACCGATGTGCCCTTCGCCTTCGCCGGCAACGGCGCGGTGAACCGCATCATCGGCCCCATCCGCCCGATCATGCGCGACGGCGCCGCCTACATCGCGATCGATTTTCGCGAGACGCCCGTGCAGTTCCACTACGAGCGCACCGGCCTCCAGTCGCTCTACAACACCCAGGTGCCCCTCGATTCGCGCAAGCTCGTCGGTTACGGCCGCGACATCTCCGCGCTCTCCGCCGCGCAGCTCGCCGCGCTTCCGCGCCCCAATAAGCTCACCAATTTCCCCGACGATCTCCTGTTTGCACGCGGACTGGAATTCTCCGGCATCTACGAGGACGGCTGGCTCTCGCCCACGAGCGAATTCACGCTCGGCGGCGGCCCCCATGCGTGGGTCCGCGTGCGCGGCTTCGTGCCCGAGCTGCCCGGCAATCCGCTCGGCCGCGGCAAGCTCCGGTTCACGCTCCCCGGCGGCCCCGTCGAAGTGCCCGCCGCCGTCGGCTCCTTCGACTGGCTGCTGCCCGTCGGCTCCGCCGACAACCTCGCACGCCTTGCGCTCCAGTTCACCGCCCAGGCGCCGCTCCCCAACCGCGACGATCGCCCCGTCGGGGCCAAACTCGAGTGGCTCGAGACCTATACTTCGCTGCCCACTTATCTCTTCGATTTCGGCAAACCCACGTCCCCGCGTCTCGCCAGCTCCGCCATCGATCAGGACGGCTGGTTCGAGCGCAACACGACCATTCAGCTCCCGCCATTCGACTCCGCGCACGACATTGTTCTCACGCTCGAATTTCCCGGCTGGAGCACCGCCAAGGAAATGCCGCTCACATTCCACTGGCCCGACGGCGTTCCACCCAGTCGGCTCACCCTCAAGCCCGAGGGCATCTCGACCCTGCGCGTGCGCCTGCCCCGGTCCGCCGCGCCGCGCACGCTGCGCCTCGAGGCCGCCGCCGACTTTCCGCTCCCTTCACCCGATACGCGCCGCCGCTCCGGCCGGCTCGTGCAAATGGAATTGCAGCCCGCCCCGCCGCTGTGAGCGCGCCCGCCGCCACGGTGCCGCGCGCCGCCCTTCTGCTCAAAGTCGATACGCTCGGCGATCTCGTCGTCTTCGCGCCCGTCCTGCGCTGCCTGCGCGCCGCGTGGCCCGACACCCGCCTCGTCGTCGTCATTCGCCGCGCGTATCTCGATCTCGCTCCCCTCCTCGCCCCTGGCGTCGAGTGGCTCGCCACCTCGATCGATCCGTTTGCGCAAGGTCCCGAATCCGATCCGACCGAGGTAAAACGGCTCCGCGCTGCGGTGGTCGCCCTGCAACCCGAGGTGATCGTCGCCGCCACGTCGCGCCGCAACTGGCTCGAGGTCGCCGTCGCCGCCGCCAGCCCGGAACGTGACGAACGGGCCGCTCCCACCGTGCGCCGCATCGCCTTCGGCGCCTCCGGTGACGACGAACATTTCGCCACGCGTCTCCGCGTCACCCTCGGGCTCAACGCCGCGCATGTGTTTGCCGAGACCGTCGCGCTGCCCGCCAACGAACCCGACTGGCTCGCCAACTTCGCGCTCGCCGACGCGCTGCTCGGTCGCGCCGTCGAGCGCGCCGCGCCTGCCCTGAGCCTGTCGAACGGGCCCACTCTAAGCGCTCCCGCCGCGGGCGCGGAAGAAATCCTCGCCTCGCTCGGGTTCGCCCGCGGCCGCTACGTCGTCTGCGCCGCCGCCGGCTTCGCCAACGTGAAACTCAAAACGTGGCCCGCCGCCCGCTTCGCCGCCGCCATCGATCATCTGCACGCGGCGCACGGTCTCCCCACGCTCCTCATCGGCCACGAGTCCGAGCGCACCCACCTCGAATCCGTCCTCGCCGCGACCGTAGGGCGGGTCTCTGACCCGCCCTCGTCCACCCCGCGCGCCCCAAGGCAGGTCAAAGACCTGCCCTACCCCAAGCTCTGGCTCGGCGGCGAGGGCGATCTCCCGCTCCTCGCCGAACTCATCGCCCACTCCGCCCTCTACCTCGGCAACGACACCGGCGCGATGCACCTCGCCGCCGCGCTCGATGTGCCCGTCGTCGCGATCTTCGGTGGCGGCACGTGGCCGCGTTTCGTGCCCGCGGCCCGCCGTGGCGTCGCCCTCGTGCACCCGCTGCCGTGTTTCGGTTGCGGTTGGGACTGCGCCTTTGGCGACGCCCCCTGTCTCGGCGACATCACCGTCGCCGATGCCACCGCCGCGATCGATCGCGCCATCGGCAGCTCCCATTTCGAAATCGCCGAGGTGCAGCACCGCTCCGCCGAGACGCGCGCGATCATGGAAAAATCCGCCGCACACTACCGCGCGTCCGGCACCGGCCATCTCGCGCGCCAGCACAAGCTCGAGGAACTCACCGCCCTCGATCGGGAAAAAGACGCGGCCATCGCCGAGAAGGAAAAGGAAATCGACGCTCTCAAGCTCGTCTGCGACGAGCGGGAGAAAACCATCTTCGTCCTCGACAGCCACGTCCGCAATTTCCAAGCCGAGAACGGCACCCTCAAGGCCGAGCTCGCCGTCCTGCAGAAAACCCTCGCCGCGCTCCCGGCCGACGCCGCGAAAGCCGCCCAAACCATCGCGGATCAGATCGTGCACATCCGCAACATCGAGGCCACGCTGCGCCAGCGCGACGCCGAGATTGCCGAATTGAAAGCCTCCACGGGTAATCGCGCCGCCGGCCTGCACGATTTGGAGCAGGCGAAACATTACGGTCGCCTGCTCGCCGAAAAGGAACTCGTCATCCACGCTCTTAGCAACGGTCTCGCGCAGCGCGAAGCCCTCATCGCGAAGCTCGCCGCCGGCAGCACGGCCCCGACCGCAAAGATCCACAAGCTGTGGCTCGCGACGCGCGAATATTTTCGCGAGAAATGGTGGCGGCCGTGCGACGCGTGGCTTTTCCGCTGCGTCGTCGAGCGCTACTGGATGCAGATCGGCGTGCTTCGCCACTACGAGCCGCGCCCGCTGCACTGGGACGAGCGTCTGCCTGCCCCGCGGCTCGCCGAAGCCGCGCTGCCGCCGCTGGCCATCGTCACACCGAGCTACGGCCAGGAAAAATTTATCGAACGCACGCTCCGCAGTGTGCTCGATCAAAAATACCCGCGGCTCGCCTACGTCGTGCAGGACGGCGGCTCAAAGGACGGTAGCGCCGCAATCATCGCGCGCCACGCCGCGTCGCTCAGTCATTGGGAATCCGTCAAGGACAACGGCCAGGCCGACGCCATCCGCCGCGGCTTCGCGCACCTCTTCGCCACGGATTTATCGCCGTCTTCTGACATGGGTGGGACGCCCATGCCACGTGGCACGGGCGTCCCGCCCGTGAATCTGTCGACCACCGGGATGCGGCCGTCCGCCACGCTCGGCCCCGACACCATCATGGCGTGGCTCAACTCCGACGATCTGCTCGCGCCCGGCGCGCTGCGTTTCGTCGCCGAGTATTTCGCCACGCATCCCGAAGTCGATGTCCTCTATGGCCACCGCATCATCATCGACGACGACGACCGCGACGTCGGCCGCTGGATCATGCCGCGGCACAATCCGAAAACCCTCGAATGGATCGACTACGTCCCGCAGGAAACGCTCTTCTGGCGCAAACGCGCGTGGGATCGCGCCGGCGGCATCGACCCGAGTTTCCAGTTCGCCCTCGACTGGGATCTGCTCGCACGCTTCCATCAGGCCGGCTGCCGCCTGGTGCGCGTCCCGTATTTCCTCGGCGCCTTCCGCGTCCACGCCGGGCAGAAAACTTCGCACGCGATCCACACCACCGGTGCCGACGAGATGCGCCGCATCCGCACCCGCTTCCACGGCGAACGCCAGGACGACGCCCTCACCATCCACCGCCACGCCCGCCACGCCCGCTTCTGGGGCGCCATCACCGCGCGCCTGCACGAAGTGGGGATTCGGTGGTGAATCTCGAAAACGCGTCACGCTGACGGACTGCTTCCCGTTTTCTATTCGGTGCTCAGCGTGCGCGGATTGCGCCGGGCGTGCCAGAAACGTTGCACGCGCACCATCCGGCGCTCCTCGTCCACGCGGTAGAGCACGACGTAGGGCGCATGGATGACCTTGCGCACGCCGACGCGATCCCGCACGGGTGCGCCACGATACGGCAGGTGGAACAGCGATTCGGCCAGTGCGACAAGTTCCAAGCCGACCGTTTCCGCCGCCCTCGGATTGTCCTTCGCGATGTAGCGGACGATGCCTTCCAAGTCCCGCTCCGCCGGCTTCGTGTAGATCAGCCGGTAAGCCACGTCTTCAATTTCCGCCGCACGTCTTCGGACGCGACGCCGCCTTCCGCCGCATACGAACGATCCGCCTCGTCGATTGCCGCCAGCATCTCCACCGGCTCCTCATCGGTCAGCCAGTGGAGCAATTCCTGGCGCTCGTGCGGCGGTAATTGCTGGATTGCCTCCTGAATCTCCGCGAGCTTGGTCATGGCGAAACCGTGCTCGCGTCGCGCCCGCCTTGCAACTGTGCTTTTTCCCAACGGATGAAGCGCCCACCACTGGACACGCCGCCGCGTTTCGCAATCGGCGCCGGCGAGATGCGCTGCACCCGCTTCCACGGCGAACGCCATGACGACGGCCTCACCATCCACCGCCACGCCCGCTTTTGGGGCGCGATCACCGCGCGCCTGCACGAGGTGGGGATTCGGTGGTGATATGAAACAACAACCGCTCTCCGAAACATCGCGGCTATGCTCACCTCCCGAAATAGGATTCAGATTGGGCTGCTTTTAATCGGCATCGTCTTGGTCACAAGCGGCGCAATCGTAGGTTGCTCGAAAGACCATGAATCTCAAAATCCGCACGCGGTGAGAGTGATGGTGGGCAAGGGCGGCCCGCCCGCCAACGCTGTCCCAAAACAAGTCG
>JANXSC010000055.1 GCA_025352845.1 Opitutaceae bacterium | reverse complement strand
CATCCGGCCGTTTGAGCGATGCCAGAAAAGCCAGAGGTCCGCCGCATCGTCCTCAGGCGGAGGAAAAAACAGCGAATTACTTGGCATCGAGGGGAATGATCACCTCATCCCGTAGCAATCGGAACGGGGTGAGCCTGTTTTCGAGACAAAACATGCAAACCGACAACGACGCACACGCCGGCCGGCATCGCCGCAAGCGCACGGCAGCCCAGAGGGCGGCTGACTCGGCATTCATTGAAACGCACGTTCTTCGCGGGCGCACGCAATTGGAAATCGTCGAGTTGCTGGCGGCAGAGCGGCCGTATCGCATCAGCCGCCAGCAAGTGGGCTACGATGTGGACGAATTGAAGAGGCGATGGATCGCGTCGAGCACCGATGCTTTTGCCAACGCCCGTGCGAAGGCGCTGCGGTCCTTGGATGAGCTTGATCGCGTGGCGTGGGAACTGGTTGACGCACCTGACGGCTCGGCTGGCGATGGCATCCGGCGCGTGTTAGACGTTCATGACCGAAGGATGAAGTTACTCGGACTGGAAGCGCCGGCCCGCCACGAAGGAGCCGGGCAAAATGTTCCTGCCGCAGCTCCGCGCGTTGGTCACCGACGTTGGCCTCATCCCACTCGCGCTCGAGGCGAGCCGGCACCTCTCAAAGCAGAGGTGACTGCCCCCTTCCTCCACACCTCCATCCCTGGCGCGCGTTGCGCGCCTCCACCCCGCAGGGCGAGTTGCACATGATAACTGTCGTTACCTCGATAAACGGGAAGGGAGCTGCGCTCCCCAGCACCCCTCCTCCATCTCCGTATCCCCATCAGCACTATAACTGTCGTCAGCTTGGTCAACGACGATCTGAATCCGACACGAGCGACAATCTGAATCCGGCATTGGGATTGTGACTTGGAGGGGGTGTAGGGGAGCGCAGCTCCCCACCGGTCCGTTGAGAGGTAGCGACAACGACGATGCCGCATTGCACCTTTGGGGTGAGGCGGCGCAACGCGCCGCGGGGATGGAGGTGTGGAGGAAGGGGGCAGGCGCCTCTGCTTTGAGAGGTGCCGGTCAGCAGCCCCCTTCCTCCACCTCTGGACTCACGGAACCGCTTTGGTTTTCGCCAACGGGGCGCGTTGCGTGTCGCCGGTAAACTCGAGGATCGTCGCGTGGTGCACCAGGCGGTCGACCGCCGCCATGGTGGTCATCGGGTCCTTGAAGATCTGGTCCCATTGGCTGAAGACCAGGTTCGACGTGATGACGACGGACTTCTTCTCGTAGCGTTCGGCGAGGAAGGTGAAGAGCACTTCCATTTCCTCGCGGGATTGCTGGACGTAGCCGATGTCGTCGAGGATGACGGCGTCGAAGCGGTCGAGTTTGGCGAGTGCCTGCGGCCGTTTCAGGTCGCGCTTGGCGGCGAGCAACTGGGTCACGAGTTTGAAGGTCGGCGTGAAGAGCACCTTCAAGTGGTGTCGCTGGATCCACTCGCGGCCGAGGGCGGCCACCCGATGCGATTTGCCGCGCCCGGGCAGGCCGAAGCACAGCAGATTGTCGCCGCGACGGACCAGTTCGCCGGACAGCAAGGTCGGCAGTTGTCGTCGCACTTTGTCGGGCAGTTTTTTCTCCTCGAGAGAGTCGAGGGTCTTGCCAGGCGGCAGCCCCGATTCCTTCAACTGTCGCTCGATGCGACGACGCAGGCGCTCGTTGACTTCGGTTTCCACGAGATAGCCGAGGAAGCGCCGATAGCCCCAGTTTTCCGCCTCCGCGCGGGCCAGGATGTCTTCGTGCTCGCGCGCCATCGTCACCAGCAGGAGCGAGCGCAGCGGCCCGGCCAAAGCCCCGGCGGCGCTCATGCGCTCACCTCCGTAATCAGCGCGTCGTAGCGGTGCAGCTCCGGCGTAAACGCGGCCAGGATGGGCAGCGCGGTTTCGCGCGAGCCCAGCGCGGCTGCGATCACCTCGGGCCACGGCACACCTGCGGCGCGCAACACCACGCCGATGGCGGTCGCCACCTCGTCTTCCCCTCGTTCGGCCGCCAGCGTGAGCAGCGTGAGATAGTGGCGATCGGCTTGGCGTTCATCGGCGCGCACCAGTTGGTCGTAGGCCTGCCGGAATGACGGCCGGGGAAACAACTCCTCCCGATAAATGTAGCCAGCGAAGGCGCCCGGCTTGCGGGTCAGCGCCGCGATGATGTGGCGATAATCGATCCGGGCCTGATGACCGATGGTGCGCGGGTAACGCACGATCTCGACGCCGTCGTGGCGCACGGCCACTTCGGCTTCGGTGATCTGCACCTGCACCATCGCCCCGATGAGTTGGGCCGGCACCGAGTAGGCGCACTGTTTCACCCGCACGGTGCTGTAGCTCGACACGCGCACGCGCGACTCATCCGATTCGGGATAACGCGTTGCGGGCAGCGGCGAGAAACGGAGCCGTTCTTCGGCGACTTTGACGGAGCGCAGCAGGTTGATCGCCGTGCAGACCTCGGCCACGAAGCGGGCGAACGCCGCCTCGTCGGCAAACTCGCGCGAGCCGCGCAACGTCAGATGCGTTGCCAGCCGCCGCTTCAAGTGGCCGTTGGCCGACTCGATGTCGCCGTTTTCATGCGGGCACGACGGATTGATCGTGCAGGGCTCCAGCCCGAGATGGCGGCACAACCCCAGATACTCGACGTTAAAGCCGCGTTGCCCCGTCGTGCGATGCAGGACATGCGTCGCGGTCGAACTGTGGTCGGTCTGCACCTTCGCGGGCACTCCACCCAACGTCCAAAGCGCCGCCTGCAACCCGTGTCGCATCGACAACATCGATTCCGACCGGCACGGCACCGCCCATTCCCAATTGGAGTAAGGCAGCACCGCGTGACACAACAGCTGCTCCCACTTCTGGCCGGCGATGATGACGCCGAGCTCCGCCGCGTGCGTCCAATCGAGCTGCAAACTCGCCCCCGGCTCGCGCGCCTGCGGGAAAAACACCTCCTTCGGCGGCCCATGGTGTCGCCGCCAGTTCAGCACGCGGCGTTGGAAGGTGCGCAGCGCCTTTTGCGCCAGGGGCGCTTCGGTGCGAGCCAGCAGGTGTTCGAACAGGGCCTTCGCCTCCACCTCCGGCGCGTCCAGCAGCAGCCGCTCGGCTGCCGGCCAGATTGTCGTCAGCGGATCGGCTCGGCGTCGGCCGCGCGGCTTCTCCGGCTGCGGCCCCTGGCCCGAGTTCAGGTATTTGGTCGCGGTCTCGCGGTGCATCCCGGCTTTCATCGCCGCCGTGCCCAGCACGCCGGACTTCGCATGTTCGTTCATCAGTCGTTGGTATTGTTGCTCGGTTATCATGGGCCCGCGTGGGCTCCGAGCCTCTCCAACGCGCAGACCAACGGCGCTTCAAAACCCCGGCGTCAGTGCTGGTTCCTGAATGTCGTCAGGCTGGATTCAGAATGTCGTCCGACA
>JANXSC010000005.1 GCA_025352845.1 Opitutaceae bacterium | reverse complement strand
GTTCTTCTACGAGACTTATCTCGACCAAGAGCACGGCTTCCTCGATCTCCGCGACGACGAACGCACCGCCTACTCACACCACACGACGCGCATGGCGAACTTCGACGCCGCGCGTTACCTCTGCCAATGGTCGCGCCTCGCCAAGACCGTGCAGATGCCCGCCGGCGCGCCGCGCGTCGAGCCAGTGAAAACGTCCGGCCGCTTCGTCATCTTCGACAAGTCCAACCGCAAGGAGCAGGGCCTCTTCCTCTACCGCGACGCCGAGTCCGGCCTGCACCTGCAGGTGCCGCTCATCAGCTCCGGCAACACGCTCACGAGCGACTCGCTCCCCTTCCCGCACTGCCCCGGCATCTTCGACTGGCCGAACAATGTTTACGCGCCCATCATGCTCCCCGAGCTGACCTTTGGCGATCAGGTCACGCTGCCTGCTTTCTACGGCAAGAACTGCGTCACCGGCCTCGGCCTGCGCAACAGTTTCTATTTCCGCTACGAGCAGCCCGACCTGATCAACCTCAAGGAGGAATTCGCGAAGGGCATCGGCAGCGTGAAGGTGCAGTGGACTTTTTCGGGCAACAAAATCGGCTGCGAATTCGCCTACACGGTGAAGCAGCAGATCACACTCGACAAATTCCGCTACTGCCTGGCCATCGCCGCGCCCCACTCGAAGTATCACGTCACCGGCGCGCTCGCGCTCGGCCCGCAAGGCCACCGTTGCAGCGTGGCCAAGGATGATTTTCAGGCGAACTGGCTGGAAACCGAAGTCGTCAGTGCCGACCCGACCTATCGCACGAACTACGGCAAGGTTCACTACCTCCAATACCTTGTCCGTGATCACCCGCTCATCATGCGCCCCGGCCACGTCTACCGCCTCGCGGTAAACTTCGAGCCCGACGTGACGCACATGGATAGCTGAGTGGGCTGAAGTAGCGAGTAGTGGGTAGCGAGTAGCGAGCATCCGCAGGATGCGCTGTCGCGGCTGTTTTCTACTCGCTACCCGCTACCCGCTACTCGCTACTTTTCCGCGTGCTCAGCCGCCGCATCATCCCCTGCCTCGACGTCAACGCCGGCCGCGTCGTCAAGGGCGTGAAGTTCCAGCAGCTCCGCGACGCCGGCGATCCGGTGCAATGCGCCAAGGCCTACGACGCGCAGGGGGCCGACGAACTCGTGTTCCTCGACATCACCGCGTCCAGCGACAACCGCGGCATCATGCACGACGTCGTCGCCGCGACCGCCGAGCAGTGCTTCATGCCGCTCACCGTCGGCGGTGGATTGCGCAACGTCTCCGACATCGAGGCGATGCTCCGCAGCGGCGCCGACAAAGTCTCCCTCAACACCGCCGCCATCAAAGAGCCCGAGCTCGTCCGACAAGCCTCCGACCGCTTCGGCGCGCAGTGCATCGTCGTCGCGATCGATGCGAAGCGCGAGCCCGACGGGAAATCGTGGCGCGTTTACACCCACGGCGGCCGCAACCGCACCGAACTCGACGCCGTCGCGTGGGCCGCGCGCGCCGTCGCCCTCGGAGCCGGCGAGATTCTCCTCACCAGCATGGATGCCGATGGCACGCAGGCCGGCTACGATTGCCCGCTCACGCGCGCCGTCAGCGACGCTGTGAGCGTGCCCGTGATCGCCAGCGGCGGCGCCGGCACGCTCGATCATTTTGCCGAGGTGCTCGCCGCCGGCAGGGCGAGCGCCGTGCTCGCCGCGAGCCTCTTCCATTTCGGCACCTTGCCGATTTCTCCGGTGAAAAACCACCTCGCCGCGCGCGGCGTGCCGGTGCGGCGGTAGCCAAGTCGAGCGAAGTCGACACCTTGAGCAGCCGAAATCGTCAGTAGCCGAAATCGTGAGATTTTGGATCATCGAAAGCCCGCCAAAATCTCACGATTTCGGCTACACGGCAGTCGGGGCCGCCGCTGTCGGCGTTTCCGCCAAAGTTTTCACCTTCGGCGCGCCCACGAGCACGGTCAGTTGCTCCTGCACGGCCACAAAAAATTCCGGCGTCAGCTCGCCCGCCGGCACCTCGAAGATCGCCTTGGATTTCGCGTGCTCGTAGCGGTTGCGTTCGCCGTCGGCGGTGCGCCCGCGGGGCCTGAGGATGCGCTTCCGTTCCAGCATCAGCGCGAGGAACTGCACGAGCCGCGTGTTTTCCGGTGTCGGCTCCGTGGTCGGATCGGAGAGTGTCACAAAGAGATTTTCGGCGGTGAGCTTGAGCGCGCGGTCGGCGTTCTCGCCGGCGCGGCGCGGTTTGTAGGCCTGCACCCATTTGCACGCCACGAACCCCTCCGGCGCAAAACCAGCCGCGTGCGTCTCCAGCACATCGTGGCGCACGATCTCCAGCGCGGTGCCCACGCGCACAAGGAAGCTCGCGACGCGCGCGCCCTCGGCAAAGGCCGCACCCGATACCAGGCAGGTCGTCGCGAGCGGCTGGAGATGCATTTCCATAGGCTTTCCTGTTTACTCCCGCGCACGGTGGAAGCTAGCACTTTTCCGCCGCAATCCGATTCCGTGTCCACTCCTCCCGCGATTCCCTCCGATCTGCTCCTCCTCTGCATCGACATGCAGCCGAAATTTCTCGCGGCCATGGCCGGCGGCGCGACCGTGCAACGGCGCTGCGAGTTCGCGGTCGCCGCGGCGCAGGGACTCGGCATCGCCGTTGCCTTCACTGAACAAGTGCCGGAAAAACTAGGCGGCACCGCGCCGAGCTTGCGCGCGCTTGCACCCGGCGCACCGGTGTGGGCCAAGCAAACTTTCTCCGCCCTCTCCGACGACGCCATCCGCGACGCCGTGCTCACCACGCATCGCGCCCGCCATCTTCTGCTCTGCGGCATCGAGACTCCGGTCTGCGTTTACCAAACCGCCGTCGCCGCCCTCGCCGAGGATCTGCAGGTCACCATCCTGAGCGATGCCGTCGACGCGCGCCGGTCCGACGATGCGCGCGCATGTCTCGATGCCCTCACCCGCGCGGGCGCTCACGTGCTCCCATCGGAGACGATCTTCTACGCGCTGCTCCGCGATGTTTCGCACCCGTTTTTTCGTAACTACACGCAGCTCGTAAAAAACTACGGCACCCTTACCAACTGAAAGTTTTCCCGCCCGCATTTTTTCCCACCATGCCCGAAGAACTTCCCCAACTCATCGTCCGCGATCTCAAGGCCCTCGATCCCGCGGCCCACGGCCGGCAATTCACGAGTGTGCTCGTGGTGAAAAAACTTGCCGCGAAGACCGCCTCGAACGGCAACACGTTTTTCAGCCTCGAGCTCGGCGATCGCAGCGGCTCGTTCACGTGCACGGTGTTCAACGACAGCCCGGTCTTCGAGGCCCTGAAGGCTGCGGGCGAAGGCGCCGTGGTGCGCATCGAGGGCAAGGTGGAATTTTATCAAGGCCGCCTCTCTCCGCGCCTCGTGAAAACCGTCGCGCTCGCCGAGGCCGAACTCGGCGCGCCCGGCGTGCTCGACAACCTCGTCGAAACCCCGCCCGAAGATCAGCAGGCGCTGTGGACGGAGTTTCAGGGTTTCATCGATGCTCTGACGCACGACGAATTGCGCATGACGGTGCGCGGCGTCTTCGAGGAAATCGGCGAGACGTTTCGCTGGTCGCCCGCCGCCGTCGCGATGCACCACGCCTACCGCCACGGCCTGCTCGAACACACCGTCCACATGGCGCGCGCCTGCCGCGCCCTGCTCCCACTCTATCCCGAGGTGGACGCCGGACTCGCGATGGCCGGCATCCTCCTGCACGACACGGGCAAGGCCATCGAATACGAGGGGACGCTCGCCACGAAACGCAGCCGCCGCGGGATCTTGCAGGGCCACGTCGTGCTCGGCTACCAGCTCGCGCGCAAACACGGCATCCGCGCCAAGCTCGACGCCGAGCGCCTTGAGCGCCTTGAGCACATCATCCTCTCCCATCAAGGCGAACCCCAGTGGGGCGCGGCGGTTTACGCCGCGACGCCCGAGGCCGTCTTGGTTTCGATGATCGACAACCTCGATGCGAAGATGGGCATGGTTCAGCGCGCCCTCCGTCAGGCCGACGAGAACAACGAGTTCTCCGAACGGCTGCCCGGCCTCAGCTCGCAATTGCTGACGCGAAAACTACCGGCACCTCCGGCGTAGGGCGGGCTTCAGCCCGCCATCCGTTTCGTGCCATGAGCTTCAGCCCGCACACCACTCGCTACACCCGCGGGAAGCTCCCGCACTGGGAAGTCCAAGATGGTCGCTATTTCGTCACGGTGCGGTGCGCCGACAGTTTGCCACTCAACGTCAACGAGCGACTGCAGGAGATCCACGAATCGCTACGGCTGGTTGAGCCTCGTTCCGAGAGTTTCGCCGCCTTGCAACGGATCTATTTCAGGACCTTAGAAAAATATCTTGATACGGGTGCTGGCGAATGCCGGCTGCGAGATAACCGCGCCGCGCAGATTGTCGTATCGGAGCTGACCGGGCTCGAGGAATGGAAAATCAAAGTGTCGCACTATTCCATCATGCCAAATCACTGGCATGCCTTGATTCATCCCAGCGCCGACTGCATCCACCCGCTCGGCAAAATCATGGGCCGCATCAAAGGTCGAACCGCTCGGGGCATAAACCTGCTTTCCGGAAAGACCGGGCCGCTCTGGCAGCGGGAATGGTTCGACCGTTGGATGCGCACCGATGCCGAATACGAAAAATGTGCGCGCTACATTCGGAACAACCCGGTGAAAGCCGGTCTAGTCTCAAACCCGGACGAGCATCCTTGGACCAAGTGAAGGCCGCATCCGCGTAAGTGGCGGGCTGAAGCCCGCCCTACCCGCCCGTGCTCAGGCTCTTGATCAGCTCCACCATCGGCATGAACATCGCGATGACGATGACGCCGACGCCCACGGCCATCAGCACGATCATCACCGGCTCGATGATCGAGGTGAGCGCGCCCACGGCGTTGTCCACCTCCTCGTCGTAGTTGTCGGCGATCCGCACGAGCATGTCGGGCAGCGCACCCGTCTCCTCGCCGACCTCGATCATACTGGTGACCATACCGGGGAAAATATTCGTCGACTCCAGCGGTTTCGAGACGCTGTCGCCCTCTTTCACGCGGTCGTGCACGACATTGATCGCATTCGCGATATGCACGTTGCCACTCGTGTCACGGGTGATGATGAGCGCCTGCAAAATCGGCACGCCCGAGGCCAGCAGCGTGCCAAACGTCCGTGTAAACCGCGCGATGGCGGCCTTGAGAAACAGGTCGCCGAGCACCGGCACATGCAGCAGCAGCCAATGCAGCACCCGCGTGCCGAAGTGCGATTTTTTGAACAGCCAGAACGCGACCACGACCACCGTCACGCCGGCCAGCACCATCAGGATGTTCGTCCGCAGCGCATCGGCGATCCCGACGACGAACGCCGTCAGCGCCGGCAGCGGCTTGCCCTTGAGCATGGTGGCAAACACCTCCTGGAATTTCGGCACCACGAAGATCATCAGCACGCCCATGATGATGCCCGCGACGAAACTGATGATCGCGGGATAGACCATCGCGGCGATAATTTTGCCGCGAATCTTCACCGCCTTCTCGGTGAACACCGCGAGGCGTTCGAGCACGGTCTGCAACACGCCACCCGCCTCGCCGGCCTTCACCATGTTCACGTAGAGCCGGTCAAACGCCTTCGGGTGCGCCGAGAGACCGTCCGAAAAATTTCCGCCCGAACGAATCGAGTCCGCGCACTCGTCGATCACGGCCTTGAACGCCGGCCGCTTTTCCTGCCGGCCCAGCACCTCGAGACTCCGCATGATCGGCATGCCGGCCTTCACCAGCGTGGCGAGCTGGCGCGTGAACACCGCCTGACCCTTCGCGTTGATCGGCGCGCCAAATGAGATCCCCTTCTTGCGGCGCACGGGCGCACCGGAAGCAAACGTCGTCTGCGGACCTTTGCCCGGAGCCTTGGCGGCAAAGGTCGCGGGCTTGGGGGCGGCCGAATCGGCGGGGCGGACGGAGAGTTTGGCCATGGAAAGTAGGGCGGGCTTCAGCCCGCCATCGGGGCACGTGGGATATTCGGAAGCGGGCTGAAGCCCGCCCTGCTGTCAACACGCACGCTCATGTGTATTTCACGACCTCCTCGATTGCGGTGTGGCCGTCGAAGATGGCGCGCAGGCCGTCGTCGCGCAGCGTGCGCATGCCCTGCTCGATCGCCTTTTGGCGGATCACAAGCGTCGGCGCGCGCTGGGTGACGAGATCGCGCAGGGCCTCGCTCATGCGCAGCCACTCGTAGATCCCGAGGCGACCCTTGTAGCCCGCCTGGCTGCACGTCGGGCAGCCCTTGCCGTAGAAAAATTGCCGGCTGCCGATGCTCTCCTTCGCGAGGCCGAGCTGCGAGAGCAAGTCGGCCGGCGGGAGGTAGGAGGTCTTGCACTGCACGCAGACGCGGCGCACGAGCCGCTGCGCGAGCACCGCCTCCAGCGACGAGGCGATGAGAAACGGCTCGACGCCCATGTCCACGAGGCGCGTGACCGCACCGGCCGAGTCGTTCGTGTGCAGTGTCGAAAGCACCAAGTGACCGGTGAGCGAAGCCTGAATCGCAATCTGCGCCGTCTCCAGATCGCGGATTTCGCCGAGCATGATCACATCCGGATCCTGCCGGAGGAAGGAACGGAGCGCGGCGGCAAACGTGAGGCCCACGAGCGGGTTCACCGGCACCTGCATGATGCCCTCGATTTCATATTCCACCGGATCCTCGGCCGTGAGAATTTTCAGATCGACGGTGTTTACGATGCGCAGGCCGCTGTAGAGCGTGGTCGTCTTGCCGGAGCCGGTGGGGCCGGTGACGATGAAGATGCCGTTGGGCCGGCGCACGATTTCCTGGATGCCGTTGAGCACATCGTCGGGCATGCCGAGCTGCGTGATGTCGAGCCGCACCGCGGCCTGGTCCAGCACGCGGAGCACCACGCTCTCGCCAAACTGCGTGGGCAGCGTCGAGACGCGCAGATCGACGGGCCGCCCGCCGATGTTGATCTTGATGCGGCCGTCCTGCGGGATGCGACGCTCGGCGATGTTGAGCGAGGCGAGCACCTTGATGCGCGAGATGATGGGCAGCGCGAGCTGCTTGGGCGGCGGCGCCATCTCGTAGAGCGCGCCGTCGATGCGGTAGCGGATTTTGAACTCGTGCTCGAAGGGCTCGAAATGGATGTCGCTCGCCTTGTCGCGGATCGCCTGGCCGACGACGAGGTTCACGAACTTGATGATCGGCGTCTGCTCCGCCATCGACTCGATGTCGCGTTCGGAGAGCTCGCGGCCCGCGCCGGTGTCGGGCGAAACCTTGCCCGTGCTGATTTCCTGCAGGAGATCGTCGATGCTCTCCTCGTCCTCGCCGTAGTGCTGCTTGATCTGCACCTCGACCTTGTCGGGGTCGGCAAAGAAGAGCCGCACGTTGCGATCGAGGGCGAAGGTGAGGTCGTCCACTGCGTTCGAATTGAACGGATCGGTGACGAGCAGATCGATGTTCTGTTCGTCGGCGGCGAGAGGCATCACGCCGTAGTCGCGCGCGAGCTTGCCCGTGAGCGCCGCGATCGCCTCGCCGGAAAACTGCGTCGGCAGCTCGCCGATATAGTCATACCCGAGGTGCGCCGCGATCCGGCGGAGCAGCACGTCCTTCTCCACGATGCCGAGATCGACGACGACATCCGCGAGCGGCTTGCCCGTGGCCTTGTGTTCCTCGTTCAGCTCGTCGAGCTGGGCCGGGGCGACGAGCCGCTGCTCCTTGAGAAACTCGTAGATGGCGGGGCTGTGACTGGGAAACATGCGGAGGGGGAATCGGCGCGGAGCGGAGGGGAACGTCTCCGCCGCGGCCTCAGATATCTCGAAGCTTCAGGCCGAGTTGTTGGAATTTTTCGCGCATGACATTCGGATCCTGCGCCTTTTCGAGCGCCTCGTCGGGGGAAACGAGTTCGCGGTTCACGAGGCTCATCAGGTGCGTGTCGAGGGTGATCATGCCGAGGTTGGCGCCGGTCTGGATGTCAGACGTGATGCGGAAGGTTTTGTTCTCGCGAATCAGCGCGCCGATCGAGGTGGTCGTCACCATGATTTCATAGGCGGCGATGCGGCCGCCGCCGATTTTTTTGCAGAGCGACTGGGAAATCACGGCCACGAGCGACGACGCGAGCTGCGTGCGGATCATGTCCTTCATGTTCGCCGGAAACGCATCGACGATGCGGTCCACCGTCTTCGCCGCCCCGTTGGTGTGGAGCGTGCCAAACACGAGATGGCCGGTCTCGGCCGCCGTGATCGCCGCCTCGATGGTTTCGAGGTCGCGCATTTCACCCACCATAATCACGTCGGGGTCCTGGCGGAGCGCGCGGCGCAGGGCCTCGGAGAAACTCGGCACATCGACGTGCACCTCGCGCTGCGTGACGACGCAGCGCTTGTGATCGTGGAAATACTCGATCGGGTCCTCGATGGTGATGATGTGGCCGTCGCGCGCCTCGTTGATGTAGTTGATCATCGCGGCGAGCGTCGTCGATTTGCCGGAGCCGGTCGGGCCGGTGACGAGGATGAGGCCGCGCGGGCGGTAGAGCAGCTCGCGAATCTTGTCGGGCAGGCCAATGTCCCGCAGGCCAAACATCTTCAGCGGAATTTGCCGGAGCACGATGCCGTAGTTGGCCTTCGCGCGCATCACCGACACGCGGAAACGCGCCTTCTCGGCATAGGCGAAACCAAAGTCGGTGCCGCCGTTGAGCTTCGTGTTGGCGACGTGGGCGTCGGGCGTGATCGCGAGCATGAGGCGCTCGGTGTCCTCGGGCTTGAGCGGCGGCCCGTCGAGCGGGGACATGCTGCCGCTGAGGCGCAGCGTCGGCGGCTGGCCAACCTGAAGGTGAAGGTCCGAGGCCCCTTGCTCGATCATCAGGTCGAGCAGATCGTTCATGTCATAGCTCATGGCGCGATGCTCCTTGGGGCGGTTGGCGGGGGCGAAGACCGAGAGTCGGGGCGGGCGAAATTCATGGGGAATTCATCAGCTGGCGTCGCCCACGGTGATGGAAACGACTTCCTCGATGGTGGTGAGTCCGGACGTGACCTTGCGGGCGCCATCCTCACGCATCGTGCGCATGCCGTTCGCGCGGGCTTTCTCGCGGAGCTTCGCGGTGCCGACGTGCTCGTAGATCATCTTTTGGATTTCCTCGTTGATGAGGAAAATCTCGAAGATGCCCATACGGCCGCGGTAGCCGGTGGCGTTGCAGGAGGCGCAGCCGTCGCCCTTGGCAAACGTCGCGCTCGACGCCTGCGCGGGATTGATGTTGAGCGAGCGCACTTCCTTCGCGTCGGGGACGTAGGCGCGTTTGCAGTGCTTGCAGATTTTCCGCACGAGCCGCTGCGCCATGATCGCGCGGAGCGAGGTCGAGACGAGAAACGGTTTCACGCCGATGTCGATCAGGCGCGTGACGGCGCCGGGCGCATCGTTGGTGTGCAGTGTCGAGAAAACCATGTGGCCCGTGAGCGACGCATTGATCGCGATCTCGGCGGTCTCAAGGTCGCGAATTTCCCCGACCATCACGACATTCGGCGCTTGGCGCAGCATCGCGCGCAGCGCGGTGGCAAACGTCATGCCGACATCGTGGCGCACCGGCACCTGGTTGATGCCGTTCAACTGATACTCTACGGGATCCTCGACGGTGATGATCTTGCGGTCAGGCTTGTTGATGAAGTGGAGGCAGCCGTAGAGCGTCGTCGTCTTGCCCGAGCCGGTCGGTCCCGTGACGAGGAGAATGCCATCGGGCAACTGGATCAATTTTTCAAAGGTCGCCGCGTCGTCGCTGAGGAAACCGAGTTCGGGCAGGCCGAGCGTGAGGCCCTCCTTGTCGAGGATGCGCATCACGATGCTCTCGCCGTGCGCGGTCGGCAGCGATGAGACGCGGAGATCGAGCGGCTTGCTGCCGGCGGCGATCTGGATGCGGCCGTCCTGCGGGATGCGTTTCTCGGCGATGCTGATGTTCGCCATGATCTTCAGCCGCGAGATGATCGAGAGTTGCAGGCGCTTCGGCGGGTTCTCGACTTCGATCAACACGCCGTCGATCCGGTAGCGGACGCGCAAGCGTTTTTCGAGCGGCTCGATGTGGATGTCGGACGCGCGCCGCTGAATCGCCTCGAGAATGATCTGGTGGACGAGCTTGATGATCGGCGCGTCCGCCTCGGTGTTCGTCGGATCGACGCCCGCGCCGGGCTCGGTCGTGACCGCGGCCCCGTCGCCCTGCGCATCTTTCACCGAAAGATTGCTGAGGAGATCGTCGATCGAGTTGCCGTCCTTGCCGTAGAACCGATCGATGGCGGAGAGGATATCCTCGGGCGTGGCGACCATCGTCTCGAGCGGCAGTTTCACGATGTAGCCGAGCGCATCGATGCCGTCGGTGTCGAACGGATCGGAGATCGCGATGCGGAGTCGGTTGCTCTCGCGCGCGATGGGAATCAACCGGTGCTTCGCGGCGACGGCGCGCGGCACCATCTCAAGCGTCTCGCCGGTGATCCGCAGATTGGTGAAATCCGGTGCCATCGGCATGCCAAACTCCGCGGCGAGCAGCTCCGCGACACGCCGCGACGAAAGCACACCCTGCTTCACCAGCAACTCGACGATCCGCGGCGCGGGCGTCGCCAGATCGCTGTGCCGCGAAGCGAGGGCGCGCGCGGCCTCGACCTGCGCCGGCTGCAACAATCCGCGATCAAGCGCGAGCTGGAGGACGTAGTCGTCCGCCGCGGTGGAGGAAGGCTGGGGCGTGGTCGGAGTCACTTCGGGGCGAGGCTCATCAGGAACTCGGCGTTAGATTTCGTTTTCTTCAGCCGCGTGATGAGCATCTCCATCGACTCGATGGGACCGAGACCCTGCATGGCGCGGCGCAGGCCGTAGATGCGGAGCAATTCCTCCGGGTGGTAGATGAGCTCTTCCTTGCGCGTGCCCGAGCGGTCGATGTTGATGGCCGGGAAAATCCGGCGCTCGACGAGGCCGCGGTCGAGGTGGAGTTCGGAGTTACCCGTGCCCTTGAATTCCTCGAAGATGATTTCATCCATGCGGCTGCCGGTGTCGATCAACGCACTGGCGATAATCGTGAGGCTGCCGCCGCCCTCGATGTTGCGCGCCGAGCCGAAGAATCGCTTCGGTTTTTGCAGCGCGTTGGATTCGAGACCACCGGACATCGTCTTGCCCTGGTTGCCGGCGAGCGCGTTGTAGGCGCGCGCGAGACGCGTGATCGAGTCGAGGAGAATGACGACGTGCTCGCCCTGCTCGATGCGGCGGCGAGAAATTTCGATCACCATCTCGGCACAGTGCACGTGGCTCTCGGGCGTCTCGTCGAACGTGGAGGAAACGACCTCGCCCTTGGTGTGGCGTTTGAAGTCGGTCACTTCCTCGGGCCGCTCGTCGATGAGCAACAGGATGAGTTTCACCTCGGGAAAATTCGCCGTGATCGAGTTGGCGATATTTTGGAGGAGGACGGTCTTGCCGGTGCGCGGCGGCGCGACGATGAGACCGCGCTGCCCGAAACCGATCGGCGTGAGGATATCGACGGCGCGCATCGACATGTCCTTAACGACCTCGGGATCCTCGAGGAGGATGCGTTTCAGCGGATAGTAAGGGACGAGTTCCTCAAACGGTGTGACGTTCGCAATCGCGTCCGGCGCCATGCCCTGCACGCGATCGATGCGAATGGCGGACGGGCAGCGCTCGCCTTCGAGCGGGAGCTGGATCAGCACCTCGACACGATGGCCGCGCTTGAGGCCGTAGCGCTTCACGAGCGAATCGGGCAGAAACGCGTTCTCCGGATAAAGCCGGTAGTTGACCTGCTCGTGCACGATGAAGTGCCCGCGATCGTTTTGATCGAGGTGGCCGGTGTCGCGCACGGGACATTTCTCGGTCGCGGCGAACTTGAAGATTTCGGTGAGGAGCTGGCGCTTGTTTGGCGCGCCCTCGAATCTCACGCCGAGCTGGCGCGCGAAAGCCGTGAGTTCGAGGAGCGTCTTCGCGTAGAGTTCGTGGAGCGAGAGCGGCGTGCCGCCGCCCGCGGCGAGTTCGCCCGCCAGAGCATCGAGCGCCGCGAGATCGTTGAAGCGCGAGGGATTCGGCAGATCGCCGAAGACGGGCGTGTTGCTCGGCGGCGGGGCCTGCGGGGGAAGGGGCTCGCGGCCGCCATGACCGCCGTGGCCGCCTTGTCCACCGCCGCCGCCGCTGCTTCCACCGGGTTGCCACTGGCCGCCGCCGTGGCGGCCGCGCTTACGTTTGCCGTGCTTCCAAAATCCCCGGTCGCCACGATCTTGGCCACCGAAACCGCCACCTCCGCCACCCTGCTGGCCCTGCCAGTCGCCGCGACCACCGCCGCCGCCGCCGTGCTGGGGCTGCGGTTGATGCTGCGTTTGGGCTTCGGACGACGGAGCGGTTGAGGGCGGGGCATCGGAGTGTGATTCGGCGCCGCGCGACTCTGCAGGCACCTCGGGTTCGGGGTGAGACTCGCGCGGGGCTTCGGGAGCAGGAGCGGGAGGTTCACGAAACTGCGGCGGCTCGGCCGGGCGCTGGTAAACCGGAGGGGGAGTTTCGCGCGGCACGAAGACCTCGCGCGCGACGGGCGCGGGAGCCGGCTCCGGCGTGAAACTCAGCTCGCGCGTCGCGGGCGCGTTGGACGCCTCGGGCTTGGCCGCACCGCGGCGGGCGCGGCTCTTGGCGGGTTTGGCCGCCAGCTCGGTTTTCTCGGCCTTCGCGGGTTTTCCCACGGCGGGTTTCGCCGTGCGGGTGCGGACGCCGAGGCGGCGGGTTTTCTTTTCGGGCGCAGCGGAGGCGGCGGACGGCGTGTCGGCGTCGGATTTGGGAGGGAGGGCCATGTCGGGATTTTCGGAGGATGAGGCGCCGGGCACGCGCTGCGTCTGACGCGGGTGCCCGAGCGAAGTTTCAGGCGACCACGAGAGCGTTGGCCAAGCGGTCCGCCTGAGCCTCGAGAAACGCGGGGGAGCCCTCGTTCCACAAGACAAAGTCGGACAGCTCGATTTTACGTGCCAGCGGCAGTTGCTTGGAGATTCGCTGCCCGGCGAGCGGACGAGGGAGACCGCGTTGCTCCAGTCGGGCGAGTTGAAGATCCGGAGAACAGGCCACGCAGACGGTGAAATCAAACCAATTCTCCAAACCTTTCTCGAACAGCAGCGGCACCTCGACCGCCCAGCGCACCCCCGGTTCGCCGGCAAACGCCACCGACCACGCGGCAAACACCCGCGGATGGATCAGGTCTTCCAGCCACTGGCGCTCCGCATCATCGGCGAATACTCGCGCGGCCAGCGCCGGACGATTCACGCGCGGGCCAGCGCTCCCGCCGCCGGCATCGGCACCGGCGCGCGCATCGTTTTCCAACACTGCCTCGCCAAATCGCGTGCGCAGCGCCGCGATCACCGCGGGCTCCGCCAACACCTCGTCGCGCACGATGCGATCGGAGTCCAGCCGACGGAAACCGCGGCGCTCCAGTGCCAGCGCCACCGTCGATTTGCCACAGCCGATTCCGCCTGTGATTCCCACTTTCATGCGTCGTAGCCGCCGAGACTTGGGATCGGCGCGGACCTCGGCAAATGCTTTATCACGGTTATTCCGCACGGCGAAAAAAACGTCGCCACCGGCCTGCGGTTCGCCGTCGAATGAAGGCTCATGCTCGCGACGATTACCTCCGCCGCCCTCCAAGGAATCCACGCGGAGGTCGTCCACGTCGAGGTCAACGCCGGCGAGACCGGCGATCCCAAGTGGTATCTCGTCGGCCTCGCCGACACCGCGGTGAAGGAGTCGAGCGACCGCGTCTTCACCGCGCTCAACAACAGCGGCTTCCGCCCGCCCCGCACGCGCACCACGATCAATCTCGCGCCGGGCAATCTGCGCAAGGAAGGGCCCTTCTACGATCTGCCCATCGCGCTCGGTGTGCTCGCGGCCACCGGCCAGCTCAAGTGCGCGCATCTCGCCGACTGGCTGATCGCCGGTGAACTCAGTCTCTCCGGCGCGACGCGGCCCGTGCGCGGCGCGCTCGCGATGGCGCGGCTCGCGCGCTCGCTCGGCAAACGCGGCCTGCTCCTCCCGGCCGTCTCCGCCGAGGAAGCGGCGCTGGTCGAGGGCGTGGAGGTTTACGCCGTCGATTCCTTGAGCGCCGCGGTGCGTTTCCTCGGCGGCGAGAAACCGCTCTCCCCGCTCGACCCGAAAGCCGCGCGCCAGCGCACGAGCACGCCCGCCTCGCCCGACGCCGCGGATTTTTCCGAGATCAAGGGCCAGCACGCGCTCCGCCGCGCGATCGAAGTCGCCGTCGCCGGCTCGCACAATCTCCTCATGATCGGACCGCCCGGCTCGGGAAAATCCATGGTCGCGAAACGCATCCCGACCATCATGCCCGCGCCCACCCTCGACGAACACCTCGAGATCCTGAGCATCCACTCCGCCGCCGGCCGCACCATCAATGGCGAAATGACGTGGGGCGCGCGGCCATTTCGCACGCCGCACCACACGGTCTCCGATGTCGCGCTGCTCGGCGGTGGCACCATCCCCGGTCCGGGTGAAATCTCCCTCGCGCACCACGGCGTGCTCTTCCTCGACGAGTTGCCGGAGTTCAAGCGCTCCGCCCTCGAAACCCTCCGCCAGCCGCTCGAGGACGGCGAGGTCTCCATCTCGCGCAGCGCCGGGAAAATCACCCTGCCCTGTTCGATGATGCTCGTCGCCGCGATGAATCCCTGTCCGTGCGGCTATCTCGGTGACACGAAACGCGAATGCCGCTGCACCCCGGTCCAGGTGCAGCGCTACCGCGCGCGCATCAGCGGCCCGCTCCTCGACCGCATCGACCTGCACATCGAGGCACCGGCACTCGCGCTCACTGAGTTGCGCTCCGAGAAACTGGGCGAGCCGTCCAGCGCGATGCGCACACGTATTCAAGCTTCTCGCACTGAGCAGCATGCCCGCTTTGCCGGCACCAAGATCACGAGCAACGCGCGCATGACGCACGCCCAGATTCGCCGCCACTGCGTCATCGATTCTGCGCTCGGCGATCTGCTCCAGCAGGCGATGGAGCAGTTATCCCTGTCCGCGCGTGCTTACGATCGCATCTTGAAAGTCGCGCGGACGATCGCCGACCTAGCCGCCGCGGAGCGGATCGAGGCCCCCCACCTGCTCGAAGCCATTCAATACCGCAGCCTCGACCGCACGGTGTTTTACTGAGGGCGAACC
>JANXSC010000660.1 GCA_025352845.1 Opitutaceae bacterium | reverse complement strand
CGGCCAAACTCCCGCCAGGCCCACCCGAGTGCGGCCACCACCGCCAGGGCGGCGAGCGCGCCCGTTATCCGGCGCAAATCCCACGGCCCGCCGATCCATTTTTTCACCGCCGCCACCGCGTCCTGCGCGATCTCGCGCAGGCGGCGGCCGGAATTTTGCGCCGCCTCCTTTACCGCCAGCACCGTGTCCGCCTGCGAACTCTGATCGAAGCTGACGATCCGCCGATACCAGAAGACGCGCAGGCTGTCGAAGCGCGCCGTCCAGCTGCGGTCGAGCCGCGACACCACCGCCGCCTCGCCGCGCACTTCCCCGCCCGGCCCCGCCGCCTCCACCACGAGCGGATCGGCGCGCTGCCATGCGCCGGCGGCCTCGTCGAAAATCTCCGCCCACGCGTGCGCATCGGCGTTGCGGATCGTGAAATTGTTCGAGAAGCCGTTCCACGTGCCGCCGCGGAAACCCGTGATCACCCGCGCGGGAAATCCCGCCGCGCGCGCCAGCAGCACCAGCGATCCGGCGAACAGCTCGCAGTGCCCGCCCTCGCGCGAGCGCAGCCAGCGCACCAGCGGATCGCCGGCGCCGGCGGGAATCACGGGATTGAGCGAGTAGGCGTGATTTTGTTTCAGCCAGGCATTCGCGCGGCGCACAAATTCGGGCGCGGCGCTTTCCGCCCCGCCGCCGAACTCCGCGACGGCACCGTTGAGCGCAGCCCGATCCGCTTCGCTCAATGCCAGACTCACCTGCGCCTCTTCGCGGCGACGCGCCTGACTGCGCCAGCGGGCGGCAAAGGCCTTGTCGGGCCGCGCCGGTCCCAGCTCGAAGCCCTCGACGCGATAGGCCGTCATCGTCACCGGATCGTCGCGTAGCGACACCAGGCCCAAGCCCGGCGCGGCCCGGAAAGTCTGCACATCGCGAAACGTCAGCGTGTGAAAGCGCCCGAGCAGCGGCAGGTGCTGGCTCACGCCCGACTCCAAATAAAACGTCCAGTAGGCCGACGTCTGTCCCGATGCCGGCGCCGCTCCCGGCACGTTGGTGTCGGTCTGAAACCAATCATATTCCTGCGCGCGCAGTCCGCCCGACGTGCGGAAGGTGCCGCCCTCGTATTTGTCGAGCACCACCATCCGCCAGTAGGGCGTCGCGGGCACCAGGCTCTCATCCGAGACATCGACACTGAGCGCGACACTGTTGTCCTGCTGAATCTCGGTGACGTCGCCGAAGCGAATCGTGTCCGTGAACCCCGACTTCGCCTTCTTCGAAATGAAGCGGTCGAGCATCATGTTGTTTTCGATCTGGAAGCGGGGAATCGCGAGAAACAGCAGCGCCGACAAAACGATTACGCCGGCGAAGAGCGCGCCGCCGAGCGCCGCCACGCGCCAATCCAGCACCCGGCGCAACCGTCGGCAGAGCCGCCATAGATTCGCGTGCCGCACCCACGACGGTTGCTCGCCCGGCGGAATCGGCGTGCGCGCCGCGCCGCCCGCCGCCCCGTCGGTGAGCGTGATCACCAGCAGGAGCGCCAATGCGCCCGCCGTGAACACGAGAATCTGTGTCGCAAACGCGAGCGACACCGTGAGCACGCCCGCGACGATCACGAGGAACAGGCCGAGCACGACCACCTGAAGATCGTCGCGGCGCTGGCGGTAACCCAGGTTGCGATAGAGCAGCAGCAAAATATCGAGCCGCACCATCGCGGGCAGGAGTTCGGTTTTCAGCCACACATCCGCCGCGAAGAAGGCCACGATGAACGGAACCGCCAGCAGATGCACCACACCCGGCACGCGCCCGGGCAGCGCGGGCCAGAGCATCGTCGCGCCGCAGACGCATGCGGTCACGCTCATCAGTGTCCACGCCTGCACCTCCATGTAGAGCACCGCGCCGAGACTGAGCAGCGTGAGCAGCCCACCGAGGATCCACTTCAAGTGATGGAGCTCATCCGCGGTCAGCTCCGGACGTTTGGCGGCGGGCGTGGTCATGCGGAGGCCGCCCTTTCCCCGCCGACCAGCGCGATCACGCCACGCGCGCCGTCGGGCGCAAACGTGAGCACGTTATGTTTCCCGCCGGAGTTGGCCCCCGCGCCGATCGTCGCGGCCAGCGGCTGCGCCACCGCCAGCCGATCCAACCAGCGCTCAAGATCGTTCATCCGCCGGATCGAGCGCGGGGGCTCGGCATCGATTGCGACACTCGCGAGACAGCCTGCGCGAAAAAAATCTTCCGAGAGCGTCGCCACCAAGCCGATCAACAGCTCGAATTGCTCGGGGCGCGCCCACACCGCGGCGTCCGTGCGCAGCCAGATTGAAAACAATTCCGCGCTCTCCGCCGCGTTCTGCCGCACGAGAAGCTTGCCCGTGCGCGCCGTCGCCTTCCAGTGGATCATCCGGTGCGAGTCGCCCGGCGTATAGCGGCGCAGCGCCATCAGGTCGCCGTCGGTGCCGGGGCGCGTCACGCGCTCACCACCCGACCGGCGGCGCATCGCGACCGTCGCGTGCCGGCGATACTCCGTGGGTGCCGGCCACACGATGACCTCGTTCGCGACATCGGTGCCGATGTCCTTCCGCAAAAATCCAAAGGGGAAAACCGATCCGACCGCCGCCAGCTCGACGCGCAGGAGTCCGCGCCGCTCCGGCTTGAACGTCCAGTCCAGGCGACTCTCTCCCGCCGGGTCGAGCCGGCCCGGCAGCGTCACGCGTTCACGGCATTGTCCGGCTTCGGACTGCGCCAACGCCGCGCGCACCACGGCCCGATTGGCGCTCAAGGTCGATTCGGCGCGCCGACTCTTCGAGGCGTCAACCAATCGCGCGGCAAACTCGAACCACAAGCCGTAGGTCGGCAGAAATCGTTTCCCATTGCGCAGCTCGAGCGCGATCGTGGTGTCCTGTCCCGCGCGCAACGGCGGCGCGACCTGCAGCCGCCACTCCACGCCGCGCAGGTTGAGCCACGAGAGCACGCCGCTGAGAATCAGGCACGAGAGCAACAGCGAGAGCGTGATGAAGAGGATGTTGCTCGACGAATTGTAGGCCGCCATCCCGAGCCCAAGCGACAGCCCGATCAGCACCACGCCGGGCAGGGTTGGACGAATCCGCTGGCCACGCTGCGGGTAGACAAGCGCCCAGAGCAGCGCACTCCAGGTGAACCTGGCCCGCCGTCCGCGGCGACCAGATCCGGACCACCCGCCCTCGGCGTGAGAGATCATCGGTCAGCAGCGCCAGATTTCCACCGGCTAATGGCGGCGCTCACGCCGGCATCGGCACGGCCGCGAGGATCCGTTTCAAGATCGCGCCGACGACGCGGCGCTCCTCCAGCGCATCGCTCGTCTGGCGCGCGAGCGCGAGCCGGTGCGTAAACACGGGTGTGACCAGCTCGACGACATCCTCCGGCATCACGAAATCACGGTTGTGCGTCAACGCCCGCGCCTGCGCCGCCATGCGCAGCGCCACTCCACCGCGCACACTCACGCCGGCGCGAAACTCCACCTCAGTCCGCGTGGCGGTTACGATGCGCAGGATGTAGTCGAGCACGCTTTCCTCGACGAAAACCTGGTGCACGAGCGCCTGTAGGGCGATGATCTCGTCGCTCGTCACCACGGGATTCACCGCGATCGCATCGTAGCCGCCACGCGCGGTGCGCAGAATCTCACGCTCGTCGGCCACCTCGGGGTAGCCCATCCGCAGCCGCATGAGAAAGCGGTCCATCTGGCTCTCGGGGAGCGGAAACGTGCCCTCGTAATCCACCGGATTCTGCGTCGCAAAAACCATGAACGGCGGGCCCACCGGGTGTGACTCGCCATCGATCGTCACCTTCGCGCGGTCCATCACCTCAAGCAGCGCCGACTGCGTCTTGGGCGTCGCGCGGTTGATCTCGTCGGCGAGGACGACGTGCGAAAAGATCGGGCCCTGCTTGAACACAAAGTCCTTCACCGTCTCGTTGAAAATCGCGACGCCCGTCACGTCACTCGGCAGCAGGTCGCTCGTAAACTGGATGCGCGAAAATGTGCAGTCCATCGACCGCGCGAGCGAATAGGCGAGCGTCGTCTTCCCGAGTCCGGGCAAATCCTCGATCAACACATGGCCACCGGCCACGAGGCACACGAGCACCTGCTCGATCACCTCGTCCTTGCCGCGGATGGTCAGGCGCATATTCGCGCGCAGGCGGTTCAACATCTGGGTCGCCTCGGAGATTTGCGCCGTCTGCACGAAGTCACTCATGGCCGCGGACGCTACGCCCGGCCGGCGACCGTGCAAGCGCTCAGGCCCCGACTAAGTAATGCTCGCGGGCCGCCAAAAATGGCATCGGCTCAGACGAACTCCTAATTAGATTGGACCAGAGTCCGGTGCCGAATCACCAACCGAAATCCAACCTGGTTTGACGGCGCCGCATTTGCGCTGAGTTGAGTCCGCCATCCCGATCGACAGTTCGCGGCCGTGGACTGCCACGATCCACCACGTTGGAACCGGTTTTGACACCACTCCGCGACATTCCCGTGCATATCGAACAATCCCCACGCGTTGGGCTGGAATGAACCAACCGGACGCGGAGTGCCGTTGGCCGCCCGGTTGTAGTTTGCGACGGAATCGAGCCCGCGATCATTCTCTAGTCTGGAAATGCCCACCCCGCTGTTGAACGCGGTTCGCGTTCCCGCACGGCAGGCATACTCCCACTCGTCCTCGGTCGGAAGATCGGCTACGAGCAAACCGCCATATTTGCCGCCAAGATCACGGTTTAGTTTTGCAATGAACCCGTTCGGTCCGGCGACAGACTGCCAGTCAATTTGATCGGCCGGCCACGTTGGATTTCCTCGCCAGAAGCTCGGGTTCCGCACCATCAGTGCATTGTATTCAGCCTGGGTTATCTCAAAAATCCCGATGAAAAACGGCTTCGCAATCGTCACGCGCTCAGGCGTGAGTTCGTTGGGGCGCCGGCCCAACTCTTCCTTCGGTGATCCGCGAACAAAACTTCCGGCATCCATGCGCAGCAACCGGGTCTTCGTCCACTCATTGACCCGAATATCGAGTGCCGATGGGAGTCGGGCTCCATCGACGATCACTTCCTCCGGCAGGGAATAGTCGTAGGTTGTCCGCGCGCGCCATTGCCCGAGAGTAGCCGACTCCACATAAAGCAGCCTCTCAGCGAGAACTTTTTCTGCATCGCCTTTCGCCCCCTTCAACGATGCTTGCAGCCACTCCGCCTCAGGAACCGAAATTGCACCCGCCGCAACCAACGGCCCAATTTTCCCCTCAAAGGGCTGGCGGTTGATCGGTGCCGGTTCCGCAGGGTTGGGAATCTCGGGTTTCTCCGCCAGCACCTCGACCTTGGCCGCCGGCACCGGCGCAGGATCGCTCGTCAATCTTTTCTCCGCCCAGCCCTTCACGCTCGTCAATGCATCGCGCAACCGCTCCGCCTGTCGCGGATCTTTCCAAATGAGGATTCCGCCTGCGATCACGACTACGGCGAAGCCCGCAACCGCCCAATGAATCCAGCTCGTTCCCCTTCTGGCGATAGGGTAGCCGGCGAAAACTGTCCTTGAGCTTGGCTCAGGTTCACCCTCCCGCTCGCGCCGTCTGGGCCCGAGAGGATAACCGGAAAGGACCGAAGCCGCCCCCCTGCCTTCCAACATTTCACGCAATGCCCTTGCCGTCGGCGGCCGAGCCGCTGGCTCTTTGGCGAGACAGGCCGCCACTGCTTTCTCCCACTGAGGCGGGATGGGTGCCCCGACTCGCTCCAATTCGATTCGGCGTTGCGCCATGCTCGGCGGAACCTTGGCGAGGGCCTGCTCACGAATCGCGCCTCGGAAAAAAGGAGGGGAACCGGTCAACAAGTCGTAGATTGTCGCGCCAATGCTGTAGATGTCGTCCGACTGCACGGCCTTCTCTCCCATGGTCTGCTGCGGACTCATATACGGTGGAGTTCCGGCCGCGTTCTTGGTCATCCGGTTGACTGTTTCGGCCACGGCCCGGCCGATTCCGAAATCGCCCACCTTGAGATCGCCATGCTTGTTGATCATCAGGTTCGACGGCTTGATGTCACGGTGCACGACATTCTGCCGATGCGCGTAGTCCATCGCGTCGCACAGCATCTGCATCCACCCAAAAATATCCTCAACGTTGAAGAATTTGCCCGGCTGCTTCGCCTTCAGCGTCTGCAGATTGTCCCCGCTCACGTGCTCCATCGAGATGGCCGCCTTCTGACCGCTGGTTTCGAAGCTGTAGGTTTTGATGATGTGGGGATGGGATAGATCGCGGTTGAGAATAATCTCACCCTTGAGTTCCCGGAGCGCGTCCACCTCGAAGGTCACGTCCTCGCGCAAAAATTTCAGCGCCACGTTGGTGTTCAGCTCCAAATCGCGCGCCAGCCACACGACTCCCGTTCCTCCTTTCCCCAGCTCGTTCAGCAGTTGGTAGCGGTTGAAGACGAGTTCTGGTTTCCCCGTTCGCTCCGTCGCGAATTCGTCGGGGCGCTTCCGGCCGGTTGCATTGTCGTCGTCCATACTGCTGGGGCATGAGCGGCCAAGGCCGGTTCTCGCAGCTTGGCGCAGCCGCCGACAAAGACGCAAGCCAGCATCTCGTCACACGGGCAACCGGCGCATCCCCAGAGCTACCGCGGCCCAGCGCAATTTGCGAGGCTGACGGACGGGCGCTTTTCAAGCGCCCAGATTTGTTCACAACGCGACCGGGCGGTTCAAAATGACACCCAACGCGCACAAGCCGTCGAGAGCAGCCTTAGGCTACACCTCGCTGGGAGATGACCTGACTAGCTGGATGGCCTCGATGGCAGAGGTCGTGTGCGTTACGGACCCGTCTTCGCCAAGGATTTCCAAGCCGCCGCCACAAAAGAGATGGTCTGGTTTGATGATTCCCGACTGACCGAAGACACAGCCGCGAATTTGGACCGGACCGCTCGGTCGATCCGTGCGATCCGACGTCAACAGGGCCGTATGCGGCCCGGTAATCGAAAGCAGATAGCTGGTGTTGCGCGTCCGCACCAATAGACGATCCCCGCTCTGCAATTGGGAGAGTTGCAGCTCGCTGCCGGTCCATTTCTCCGCCGCTTCCAGAAAGGCGACTAGGTCGTTATCGTGAGGTGGAAACATTTGCGGTGCGATAGACCTCCCTCCATGCGAAAAGTTCAGCGAGTTGTCTTGGGTTATTGCAGGATGAAAACGGGATTTGGAGAGCGTGCGCGTGCCGCGTCAGCTCACGCCAAGTTCGTCGAAGTGGAAAATGGCGCTCGCTCCTGCGATATGCCCCAGCTCAGTGCGTTAGAATCGCACCGCCTTGCGGGACGACATTAGAGTTCATAGACCTCAACCAGCGCCACACCTGAATTGGTGGCCGTGGCGTTGACGACGACGCTGTAAGCGCCGGGCGCTAGCGTGAGAATCAAGGCGGCGTCTTTGCTCGCTGGCCCGCTCAGGCCGAACGCTCCGACTTGCGCAAACGCGGCCACGAGAGTCTGCCCGCCGCCCCAGTCGTCGTTTTGGGCCAAAGGCGCAGGCGAACCCTGGGCAAAAACTTGAAACCTAGGATCGGGCATTACACCAGAAACACCGAATGGCGCCAAACTCGGCCCAATGACCCGCACGAGGAAATTCTTGGGAATATTTCCGGCGACCACAAATCCAACGATCAAGCTGTCATCGCCGATTCCTGCCCTGACGCGGGTTGAAAGGTTGCTCCATTTTGCCGACCCCGGCGGGTTGGGTGTCGGCGTTAGGATCACATAAGGCTCACCGTTGACGAGGTAGGTTGGAATCGAGCGCGGGAACACCAAGATCACGGAAGCATTGGCCAGCCTCTGGGTTTCGTAGGCCGATTCTTTGATGATGAGTTTTCCACTGATGGTGCCCAGCGTCGCGTCACTGGTCAGTCCCACCAACGCAACGAAAATACCCCTGATGTCGCCGGTCAGAACGGAATAAGTGGTATAAACGAGGTTACTGCGATCAACCATCGCGGTGTCATAATTGCCAGCCGAGTTTGAGGCGATTCCATTGATGGTGCCGACCAGATTCACTTCGTGGCGATATCGGCGATACAGCGTGGTAGAATTGGTTAGGATGACGGACGACGTGTCGATTCCGGTGTCCGTTATCCTTTCGATACCGGTGAGGATGGTCGATCCCGCTGATTGGCCGCGGGCAAGCGGAGACACTAACATCAAAATGCAGGTAAGGGGCAGGAACGATATCGCAATCAAAAGTCTGTTTTTCATAGGAGTGTTTAGTTTAGATTCCACGTCACAGAATGCTTGCAACGCTCTTCGCCAACTGGGCTTGCAGCTGAGGCACGGCTTCCTCGAATTTAAGGTTTACTTGATTGGCCGTTGATACGACCCGGGTTTGGAACTTATGCCGGGTGGTCGTGCCCTGACTGGATTGTGTCACCTGGGTTCCGGTTCCCTGCGCGAAACTTGACTCCACTTGCTGTGCCGCGGCCTCATCGGTCCGCTCCAGTATTCGAACGTCGGTAATCATCGAATAGGTGACGTTTTTCACCAGGGCACCGCTGATCATTTCCCCAGCGCCGCCGAGAAGCCCACCAATCGCTCCCCCGTTGAACATGCGGAGCGGGCTGCTCGAATTGGCTCCAATCACCGTGCCGGCAACCGCGCAGGCAAGCGGACCACCGAAGCCCGCACCCAATGCATCGCGCAGTGCTGACGGATCGGACTTTCCCACTTGAAGAATGTTCAACTGCAGGATGTAGAAAGCGTCTTTCGCGTTGGGCAGGATCGTATATCCACTTTTCTCCAAACGTGCCTTGATCAACAGTTGCACATCCACCTCCTTGTCCGAGGTGTTTTTGATATCCAGATAAACGGTCTTTTCCTGGCGTTTTTCGACATCCAGAAAGATTGTCGCCGACATCTTGGATTGGATCTCGAGGTTTTTGTGCTCAAGGGCGATTTGCGTGGCGGCACAGCCACCGTGAAAAAGCATCAAACCTGATGCTGCGACGACTACGGCTCGACGGAGGAGCAATTTTGTTTTCATTGAAGACATGGGTTTTTTCGACTGGGAGAGAACGCTGGCGGGGAGACTGGCGGAGGTATTGAATGTGATTTTCATGGGAGTAAGATACTGGGTTGACGCCGCCATTCTGCCACGAATGGGACGCGGAAATAATCGGGGAGACTCCCGTAGATTCATCTAGGGGAGGGAACACGAGCCACGGCGGCCCGCCGCGAACGGCCGAGGCGAAAAGAAAAAAGGGCCGGCTTTTCGCCGGCCCTTCCGCGCCACTCGCTGCCACACGCCGCCGTCGCGGAGGCGTCAAGGCACCTCGTAAATTTCCACCAAGGCGATGCCGGTGCCGGCGTTGACCCCGGAGACCTGCACGGTGTAGGCGCCGGGCATCAGGTTGAGAAGGAGCCCCGCGTCGCGGCTGCCGCGGTTGAGCGGAAACGCACCGACCGCAATCGCCGCCTGCGCCGCGCTCGTCGCGGCAGGGTCCAAACTCCAGTTGTCGTTCGTTGCGACGACGGTGTTGCCTTGGAGTATTCTCAACTGCGGATCGTCCAACGCGCCCGCGACGCCGAAACCTGCCAACGCCGGGCCGACGCCGCGCACGAGCAGCCGCTTCGGCACCTCCCCGGAAATCACGAGGCCGGCGATCAGCACGTCCTGGCCGGTGCCCACTCGCGCGCGGGTCGAGATGTTGATCATCGCGCGTTCGCTGGCCGCGGCACCTTCGGTCGCGTCATAGACCTCGATGAGGCTCACACCGCCGGTGTTGCCAGCGCCGCTCAGCATCGTGGTGTAGGCCCCGGGCGGCAGCGTCACGAGGAGCGCGGCATCGCGCCCGCCCACGGGCAGCGGGAAAGCGCCGAGTCGCACGGAGGTCGCAGCCACCGCGGCGGCATTGGGCGCTGCGCTCCACCCGGCATTGCTCGCGAGCAAGTTCTGCCCGCTGAAGAGTTCCAGCTTGGCGGCGGCGAGCGCATTGCTCACGCCGAACTGGCCGAGGGCCGGCCCGATGCCGCGCACGAGCACCTGCTTGGGCGAATCGCCCGCGACGACAAAGCCCGCGATCATCGCCTCGGCATTCGTTGCCGAGGTGATGGCCCGCGAAGAGATGTTGATCAACCGCTCGGTCGCAACGCGCCGATCGCTTCCGCCAACGTAGGTCGTCATTGGCGCACCGGGACTCGTGACGTTGGCAGTCAGCGTGGCCGTCTGC
>JANXSC010000648.1 GCA_025352845.1 Opitutaceae bacterium | reverse complement strand
GCAGCGGGGTGTCGCGGTCGATATTCACAAATTTCGGCATACCATTGCATAGCAATAATTAGGCCAGGTATGCGGCTAAGTCCGACAGGCTGCTAGCCACGGTCGCGCGATCGCGCGGTCGCGCTCAGGTGTCAACCAACCCGGCCTGGATGCACCAGCGCGTGAGGCTCGCAACCTCGCGCACGCCGACCTTCTCCATGATATTGGCGCGGTGCTTCTCGACCGTGCGCACACTGAGATTGAGCGAGGCGGCGATCTCCTTCGACATCTGGCCGGCGGCGACGAGCCGCGCGATCTCCTGTTCGCGCTCGGTGAGCGGGATCTGCAGGACCGGACGCGTGACGATCAACCCGCCTTGGGCGAGACCGCCCTTGGCCCGCACGCGGCTGGCGAAAAACATCCCGCCGTTGCGCACCGTCTCCACCGCGCTGAGAACGTATTCGATGGGCTCGGTCTTGTCGACGTAGCCATTGACGCCGAGGACCATCAGGTCCGCCGGCAGGCGCTCGCTCGGGTGCGCGGTGATGACGAGAATCTTCGTGTCCGGCAGCGCCTTCCTCACCTCGCGCGCGATCTCCATGCCATTGACGTCGGGCAGCATCAAATCGACCACCAACATATCGGGCTTCTCGCGCAGGCAGAACTCGAGGCCGGGTTTGCCGAGGCCGAATTCCCCGATGACCTGAAGGTCCTTAACCTTGCCGAGCGTGAGGAGGATCAACTGACGAAACATGGTTTCGTCTTCGATGAGGACGGCGCGGAGTTTTCGCATGCGGAGGGCGGCGGACGGAAGATTGTAACGTGATGAGGCGGGCGATCGCACACTCCCCATGGAGCCACGAAAACCAGATGTTCCGTGTGACAATACCCTGCCGGAACTCAAGCATACATTGTGCGCGGGTGCATCTGCGTCTTCACGCTCGCCGCGCCGCCGCATGCAGCCAGCGCCGCAGCGCCCGAAAATCCTCCGGCAAAAACACCCCGCGGTGCGCGACAAAATCGCCTGCGCCCGTTTTCCATTCGCGCGCGAGCATCTCCGCGTGCGCCTCCGGCCCGAGCGCAACCCAGTGCGGGCAGTCGACACAATGCGTCCCGCTAATCCGACTGCGCACCCGCGCCAGCTCCTGTCGGCGGCACGCGCCGTCCGCTCCTGCTTCGCGAAACGAATCCCGGCACTCCGTGAACTCGGGATAGAAACACGCCTTCACGAGCTGCTTCGCCGCATCGGCGAGCAGCGGAGCGCTCGTGCCCGCAACGACGCGGGCGACCAACGCCGCGCACTCGTCCTCGGGCATCCCACCGGGCGCGCCGCATTCGCCTGCGGGCAACGGCCGCGGCAGCCCGCGCTCCGCGACGACCACGCTCAATTGCGCCGCAACCCGCGCCATCTCCGCCGCGGCCACTGCCTGTGATCGCTGCGCGCAAAAACGTGTGAGCACCGCCGCCACGAGCCGCTCGAATTCTCCCGCAGGTTTCGTCATCGGCCCCGAGCCCGCGAGATTCTCCGCGCGCTGTCAACCGCCGGGCCGCGCTGCGCAAATTGTCATGGTCACACTGCACGCGCTTCGCCAACTGTGCCGGTGGCAAAATCCGGGCGCTACGTCTGCCGCGCCCCGGCGTCTTGCCCTACTCTCTCGTCCGCCATGATTCAAACGCTCACTGCCCCCGCCCCCGCGCCGCTCTACGTCGAGCTCGCGCGTTCCCTCGAACAACTGATCGAGCAAGGCACGCTGCGCCCCGGCCACCGGCTGCCCTCGGTGCGGCGGATGTCGCTGCAGCGCGACGTGAGCATCTCCACCGTGCTCCAAGCCTATACGCTGCTCGAAAATCGCGGCTGGGTCGAGGCGCGGCCGCAGTCCGGCTACTACGTGCGCCCGCGGCTGCCGATGCACGCGCCCGAGCCGCGCATGGCGCGGCCCATGGCGAAGCCCAGCTACGTGGGTGTGAACGATCTCACCGCCGAGGTGCTCACGCTCGCCACGGATCCGAGCTACGTGCCATTTGGCGCTGCGTGCCCGCACCACTCGCTTTTCCCGACGAAGAAACTCGCGCGCATCCTCGCCGCCGTCGGCCGCAACGACCATACGCTCCTCGGCCGCTACGCGATGAGCTCCGCCTACGATCCGCTCACCCGCGAGATCGCGCGGCGCTATTTGCAGGCGGGCTGCCCGCTCCCGCACGACGAACTCGTCGTCACCATTGGTTGCGCCGAGGCGCTGCACCTCGCGCTCCGCGCGGTCGCCAAGCCCGGCGACACCGTCGCGGTGGAGACGCCCACCTACTTCGGGTTTCTGGAAACGATTCAGAGCCTCAATCTTCGCGTCGTGGAAATCCCCACCGGCCCGCGCACCGGCATCTGTCTCGACGCCACCCGCGACGCCCTCGCGAACAACGACATCAAGGCCCTCATGGTGATGCCGAGTTACTCGAACCCGCTCGGCTCGTGCATGTCCGACGAGCACAAGGAGAATCTCTATAAGATTCTCGCCGAGTTCGACGTGCCCGCGATCGAGGACGACGTTTACGGCGATCTCCATTTCGGCGAGCGGAGGCCCAAGCCGCTCAAGGCTTGGGACACCGATGGCCGCGTGCTCCTCTGCAGCTCTTTCGGCAAGACGCTCGCGCCCTCGCTGCGCGTCGGCTGGTGCGCGCCCGGCCGCTACCTCGAGCGCGTGCGCCGGCTCAAGTTCACCACTACGCTCGGCACGCCCGTCGTGTTGCAAAAAACGATTTCCGATTTTCTCCGCAACGGCGGCTACGACCATCACCTCCGCTCGATCCGTCGTGCGTATCACCACCAGCTGCACCTCTTCTCGCAGGCGATCCTTCGCCACTTCCCCGAGGGCACGCGGATCAGCCGGCCCGACGGCGGCTTCGTGCTCTGGATCGAGATGCCGCCCGGCGTGGACACGCTCCGGCTCCACCGCGATGCGCTGAAACACAAAATCAACACCGCCCCCGGCGCGCTCTTCTCCGTGAAGGACCGCTACAAAAACTGCCTCCGCATGAACTGCGGCCTGCCGTGGGGCGAGCTGATCGAGGCCGCGCTCAAAACCCTCGGCGAGCTCGCGAAGAAACAGCTCTGAATCGAAACGCGGAGAACGCGAAGGTCGCGCAGAAATCATTTTTTCTGCCAAATCCTCCGCGTTCTCCGCGCCCTCTGCGTTTCAAAACAATGACACCCCTCATCGAACTGCTCTCCCCACCGCTCTCCCCCGGCGACCTAGCCGATCTGCACGCACTCCTGGGCGATGCCGTCGAGGGCGGCGCGTCCATCGGATTCACATTGCCGCTCGCCGACACCGAGGTCGGCACGTTTTGGAACGGAGTGTTAGCCGAGGTCACGGCCGGCCAACGCGCCCTGCTCGTGGCACGTGACGCCGGTCGCATCGTCTGTGGCGTGCAACTCGAACTCGCTCAACGAACGAATTCCCGCCATCGCTGCGAACTCCAAAAACTCCTCGTGCTCCGCGCGCATCGCGGCCGCCGGCTCGGCACCGCGCTCATGACCGCCGCCGAGAATCACGCGCGCCGGCGCCAACGCACACTCGTCGTGCTCGACACGAGCGCGACCGGCAACGCCCTCGGTCTCTATGCCCGCTGCGGCTACACCCGCGCCGGCGTCATCCCGCGCTACGCCACCGATCCCGACGGCTCGCTCATCAACACAGTCGTTTGCTACAAGGAACTCTCCGCTCCTCCGACCAGCTGATCCCGGATCTGTGATTCCTGCCTTCCGACCTCTGACATCTGCCTTCTGCCTTCTGCCTTCCGACCTCGTCTCTTGAACCACCCGCCCTCCCGCACCGCCCTCATCCTCGCCTTCGCCGCGATCTATCTGATCTGGGGCAGCACCTACCTCGGCATCCGCATCGCCGTCGAGACGATGCCACCGTTCATCATGTCGGGCGTGCGCTTCACGTTCGCCGGTTGCGTGCTCCTCGCGTTTCTAAAATTCCGCGGTGCGGCGTGGCCCACCCGCGAGCAGTGGCGCGATCAGGCGATCATCGGCGCCTGCCTGCTCGCCGGGGGCAACGCAGTCGTCGCGTGGGCCGAGCAGACGGTGCCGTCCGGCCTCACGACGCTCATCCTCGGGGCCTCGCCACTCATCATGGTGCTGATGGAGTGGCTGCGGCCCGGCGGCAAGCGGCCGGCACCGATGCTGTGGGTGGGCTTTGGCGTGGGGCTCGTCGGATTACTTGTGCTGCTCGGCCCCGGCGCACTGCCGAAGAATGTCCGACCGCCGGCAGCGAGTCTGCTCGCGTTATTCTTCGCGAGCATCAGCTGGTGGGGCGGTTCGCTGTTTGCGAAATACACGCGCAGCGGCGCGCCGCCGATCATGGCCGCCACGGTGCAGATGCTCTGCGGCGGGGTGCTGATGCTGGCGATCGGCCTCGCGATCGGCGAGGGCCCGCGGGTGAACGTCGCCGCGATCACGGCGCGCTCGTGGCTCGCATGGTCCTACCTCGTGGTCGCGGGCTCGCTGGTCGCGTTTCCGGTCTATGCGTGGCTGCTCAAAAACAGCACGCCCGCCAAAGTCTCGACCTATTCCTACGTCAACCCCGTCGTCGCCGTGGTCCTCGGCTGGGCGATTCTCGACGAGCCGCTCACCGCGCACATCGCGCTCGCGGCGGCCGTGATCATCGGCGCGGTCGCGATCATCACGGTGCAGAAAAACCGGCCGAAGCCGGCGTAGCATGGCGGCCATGTCCAGGCCATGGGTCGCCCGGGTGCGCTTTCGTCGCCTTGATCGCCGACCGCCCTATTCAATCGCCCAGGCCACGTAGCGGTCGCCGCGCGGCGCGCCGAGCTTCCCACCGCCGCACGCGATCACGAGAAACTGTTTGCCGCCGATCGCGTAGGTGGTGGGCGTGGCAAACGCCGCGGCGGGCAGCGCAGTCTGCCAGACGAGTTTCCCGGTCATGCGATCAAAGGCCCGCAACGTCGCGTCCTTGGTCGCGGCGATGAAGACGAGGCCGCCGGCGGTGACGAGCGGGCCGCCGTAGTTCTCCGCGCCGTCGGGTCCGCCCAGCGGAATTTTCCACGCAAACTCACCCGTGTTGAGATCGATCGCGTTGAGCGTGCCCCAGGGCGGCTTGATCGCGGGGTTGCCCGCGGCGTCGAGGAACTTGCGCTGCGCGGGATACCCATGGCGATCGACGAACTTGGCGTAGGCGCTCGCCTCGAAGGCCGAATCGCGCACGGGCTCGGCGCGCGGAGCACCGGTGGCGCCGTGCCCGTCGTCGCCGTAGAGCCAGCCCGCGATGGCCTCGCGATCTGCGAGCGAGAGCGAGGTGAAGCCGGGCATCATGTTGCGGCCGGTCGTCATGAGTTTCACCGCGTCGGCGCGCGGCACGCGGGCCGCGAGGTCGACGAGCGAGGGCATGCCGCCGGCGGGGTTGCCCTTTTTGTCGGGGCCGTGGCAGGCGATGCAGAAAAACATGTAGAGCCGCTGCCCGCGCGTGAGACCGCCCGCGCCGCCCTGCGGCACCGCGGAGAGCTGGGCGACGTAGGGTAGCTCGTTCGAGTTCACATAGAGCACGCCACGCTCGTCAGCCGCCGCCCCGCCCCACTCCGCGCCGCCCTGCAGGCCCGGCACGATGAGCGTCGGTTGCCGGCTGATGGGCTGCCACGCGCCGCGAAGAAACGTGCGGAACTCGGCGAGCAGTTGCGCGTGATTCGGCGCGAGCGGATTGAGATCCGCCTCGGTCATTTCCTGCCGCGCAAAGGGCGCGGGCCTCGCGGGCACGGGCTGCGTCGGCGCGGGCGTCTCACCGTCGAGCGCACCGGCCTGCGGCGCGGGTTTCTCCTCGATGGGAAACAGCGCCGCGCCGGTCTCGCGATTGAAAAGAAAAACGTGCCCGCTCTTCGTCACCTGCGCGACAGCGTCGATGCGCCGGCCTCCGTGCGTGACGGTGAGCAGCGTCGGCGGCGTGGGCAAATCACGATCCCAGATGTCGTGGTGGACGAATTGAAAATGCCAGCGCCGGCGGCCCGTGCGCGCGTCGAGCGCGAGCAGGCAGTTCGCGAAGAGATTGTCGCCGCGTCGCGCCCCGCCCCAGAAATCCGGCGCCGCCGAGCCCGTCGGCACAAACACGATCCCGCGCGCGCGATCGATTGCCATGCCGGCCCAGCAATTGGCGCCGCCGGTGTCGATATTGCGGTGGGCGTCGGGCGGCCACGTCTCGTAGCCAAACTCGCCCGGCTCCGGGATGGTGCGAAACACCCACGCTAGTTTCCCCGTGCGCACGTCAAACGCCTGCACGTGCCCCGGCGCGGCATCGCCCAGCTCGCCCACGCGGCTGGGCATGATGATCAGGTTTTCGAAAATTGTGCCGGGCGAGGAGCACGTGACCCACTTGTCCTTCGCGGACTCGCCGAGGCCGGCGCGCAGGCTCACGCGGCCGCCCTCGCCAAAGCCGGGAATCTTCCGGCCGGTGCGCGCATCGACGGCGTAGAGCCATTCGTCGATGTTGAAAAGCACGCGCTGATCGTCGCCCGCGGACCAAAACGTGACGCCGCGCTGGTTGCTGCCGAATTCGTGGCCGGGCTCGACGTAGCGCCAGAGTTCGCGGCCGGTCGCGGCATCGAGCGCGAAGATCTGATTTGTCGCCGTCGAGCCGTAGAGCACGCCGTCGACCACGATCGCGTTGCACTGCGTCTGCCCGGCGTCGCCGCTGTGAAATTCCCACGCGACGCGCAGCCGCGCGACGTTAGCCGTCGTGATTTGATCGAGCGGAGAGAAGCACGCGCGCGATGGGCCGCCGAGATACTCCGGCCAGTCTGCGGCGCGGATCGTGAGAGATGCCGCGAGGACCAGGAAAAACAGGCAAGGGTAGAGAGTCATGAGTTAAAAAATTCGGGGCAGCAGCACAGCGAACGCGATCATCAGCACAAAGTAACCGGCGAGAATCGCGATCTCCTTGCGCGGCCAGACCCGCGGCTCGGCCGGCACCGGCTCCGGTCCAGCAGCGGGCAGGCGAGTAAACGCGCTCACACCGCAGCCGACCACGAGCGTTGTCACGCCACCGATCGCGTTCCACCAAAACCAAAACACATTCTTGAAGCAGAGCCACAGCGTGAGGTTCACCGCCACGCCGGCGATCACCCCCACGTTGGCCGCACCTCCGCGCACGCGCGATCCCAGCGCCGCGAGCAGGAACATCCCGAGGATCGGCCCGTAGAAGACCGAGCCAATCTTGTTGATGGCCTCGATGGCGGTGACGGCGATTTTGCCCGTGAAAAAGCCGAAGAACATCGTGAACGCACCCCATCCGAGCGCGACGAGTTTGCTCACGCGCACATAACGCTCTTTGGCGATCACGATGCGCGGCGTGATGAAATCCTCCATCGTGACGGCCGTGAGCGAATTCAGCGCCGAGCTGTAGGCCGACATCCACGCCGCGATCAGGGCGACCACGATGATGCCGATGACGCCGTGCGGCAGATAGTCCGCGATAAAGAGCGGCACCATCAGGTCGGGTTTGTTCGCCGGAATCTTCGCGTCAAACTCCGCGTTGTGCAGGGCAAACGTCCCGAGCACGAGTCCCGCGAGGCAGTAGCAGAGCGTGACGGGGAAACGGAAGAGGCCGTTGAAGAGCAGCAGCCGCCGCACCGTGAGTTCGTCGCGCGCGGCAAGGATGCGCTGCGCCTGCGTCTGGTCGGTGCCGTAGTAGGAGGTGTAGAGAAATAGCCCGCCGATCAGCATCGGCCAGAAGCCATACTCGCGTCCGTCGAAGCCGAAGCTGGAAAAATCCACGACGTTGAGCCGGCTGCGATCGACCTTGGCGACAAACGCGTCCCAGCCGCCGAGGTGGTGCAGCCCCGCGAACATGATGACCACGATGCCGAGCACCTTGATGATCATCTGCGCGACCTCGCTGTAAACGATCGCCTTCATCCCGCCCTCGAGCGAATAGACGATCGTCACTCCGCCGAGCACGGCCATCGTCTGCCAGAACGGCACGCCGAGAATCGAGGACAGGATGAGGCCGATCGTGTAGATCGAGACGCCGGTGCTGAGGCCGCGGCTCACCACGAACAGCGCGCTCACCAGCGTGCGTGAACCGCGGCCGAAACGCTTTTCGAGAAACCCATACACGCTCACCACCCCCGAGCGCCGCAGCACCGGCCCGAGCAGCACGATGAGCGCAATCATCGCGAGCGGGACGGCGAATTCGAACGTGAGCCACTGCATCCCGCCGCCAGCGCGCAGCCCGACGAAGGCCGGTGCGGAGACGAAACTGATCGCCGAGAGCTGCGTGGCCATCGTGGACATGCAGAGCGCGAACCAGCCGAACTGTCGCCCTCCGAGAAAGTAGTCGGTGCCCGCCTCGTTTTTTTTGAAGCGTAACCCCAGCCACAACATGACGCCGAGGTAGAGCGCGACGATGGCGTAATCGAGGACATTCATGGTTACAGCGGGGTTTCGTGGTGCAGCCAATCCAAGGCGAGCGCCGCGCTCCACGAGAATCCGTCGGTGCCGAGGCCGCGCGTCCGCCCGGCCGTGGGCGGACGCGGATCGAAATATTCCCAGAGCCCCTCCTCGCGGAGATACGCGAGCGTGTCGCGCTTCACGCGTGCGGCGAGCTCGGGCAGGCCGGAGCGCAGCAGGCCGTGGTAAAGCATCCAGTTCACGTTCACCCACACGGGACCGCGCCAGTATTTCACAGGATCGAACGCGGGCTCGTCCACCGCCGTCGAGGGGCAGAGGCGCCAGCGTTCATCGGGCGCAAACGAGGTGACGAGGTGCCGCGCCAGCGCGGCTCGCTGCGTGGCATCGCAGATCCCGGCGAAGAGCGGCATGAAGCCGGACGAGGTTTTGATCGGGATGCTGTGCCCGGCGCGCAGGTCGTAGGAAAAATAAAACCCGCGCGCGGGATCCCAGAGCTTGGTGTTGATCGCGGCGATGGTGCGCGCGTGCCACGTTTCGATTTCGCGCGTGTCCGCGCCGAGACGGCGACCGAGCGCGATGAGGCTGAGGTTGGAGCGCGCGAGCAGCGAATTGAAGAGCACGTCCTGCACGAGGAAGGGACTCTCTCGCGCGATGGCGGCATCATCGTAGCCGCAGCGCGCGAAGAGATCGACGAGCGTGATGTAGCGCCGGTAGTTCTCGTCGGTCGGGCGGTGCGCGGCGTCGACGCTTCGGGTGTCGCGGCGCAGGTGCGCGACCTCGCGGGCACGGCTCACATCGATGGCGTCGAACACGCTGTCCCATGCGGGAGAATTGTCGGTGCCGGATTCCCAGTTGTGCTGGATGTAAACGAGCCCCTCGCCGTGCGGATCGCGATGCGTGTAGAGGTAACGGTGAAAGGCGAGAATCTTGGGATAAATCTCCGCGAGAAAATTCGCCCACTCCGGCAACTGCGCGACGGGGGTGGTGAGGAGCCGCTCCACGACGAAGGCGAAGACCGGCGGCTGCGTGATGCCGGAGGTCGCGAGCCCGCGAGGCGCGGCGGCGACAGCGGCGGTCTGCCACACGGCGGGGCCGGGAAAATAATCCGGGCTGGACTCGTGAAAATTGATGTGCGGCAGCAGGCCGTTGGCCCACTGGCCGCGGAACATGCTACGAATTTCCTGCAGCGCGCGCTCCGGCCGGTGCCACGCGAGCCCGAGCGCGATGAAGCCCGAGTCCCAATTCCACTGGAAGGGGTAGAGCCGCGGCGACGGCACAGTGTAGCCGCCGCGCCAGTTGCGATCGAGCGTGGCGAGGGCGGCCTCATGCATGGGGAGGAGTGATGCCAGACGATAGCTTGAAGTAGGGCAGGTCTGTGACCTGCCCTTTCACGCACGGGGCGGTCGCAGGGCGGGTCACAGACCCGCCCTACTTGCAACCAGCGCGAATTGCTAGAAGCGGTAGCCCACGCTGCCGGTGATCGTGCGCGGCTGGATCGGGCGGGCGTTGAAGACCGAGACGGTCGGGTCGAGGACGTTGGTGCCGCCGCGCGGATCGCCTTCGCTGAGGCCCTTTCCGTCGAAGAGGTTGTTCACAGTGAGGCGCAAACTGAAGCCGTTCTTCGTGACCAGCGAGGCGCCGGCCTGGAATTCGCCATACGCCGTGAGCGGATTGATCGGTCCGTTCGCGCGATCCACGGGGCGCACGCCGGTATATTGGTAGGAGCTGTTGACGCCAAAACGGCCGAGCTGCGTCGAGGGGAATTGATAGCTCGCCATCAGTTTGCCATGCACCTTGGGCGTGCGCTCGGGGGTGAGACCGTGCTCGTTGAAGGCCACGACTTGCCCCGTGCTGAGCGTCTGCGTCTTCAGGTTGTTGTCGGTCCACTTGGGGTCTTGCAGCGTGCCGTTGAGCCCGAGGCTGAGACCGGGGAGCGGCGTCCAGATGGTCTCAAGTTCCACTCCCTTCGACTCCTGGCTTTGCAACGCGATCACGGTCGGCCCGAGCGTGCCGTTCGGCAGGATGGTGACCTGCGTGTCCTGGATGCCCTTAATGTTCTCGTGGAAGACGGTGAAGACCACGCCGAGTTTACCGGAACCGTATTTCACGCCGGCCTCGTAGCCAGTGATGATGCGGCTCGGCGAAGTGGCGCGGCCGGCGACGACGTCCTCGGCAAATTCCGTGATGCCGAGCGTGCGCACGCCCCGGGCGAAGCGGCCGTAGAACGCGACGTGTTTCGAGAGCGCGTAGTTTGCACCGGTGGTGAAGGCGGTCTCGGCGGCGCGGTTGTTACGCGTCTCGAAATTCCCCGTGCCGTATTGGCCGGTCTTGAGCGCCGGATTGTTGCTGCCGGCGGTGACGAAATTGCCGGCGGTGAACTCGCGCGTCACGACCTGGCGGATGTTGTTTCGCCGCAGACCCGCGTCGATCGTGACGGGGCCGACCTTGTGCTCGACGAGACCGTAGGGCGTGACCTCGCGCTCCTCGCCGGTGGAGTTGCGGAACTGATCCGCGAAGTGATAGATGCCGTTCAACGTGGACGGCGCGATCGCCGCGCCCGTGGTGGCGTCGAGGATGGTGATGTCCATGCGATTCACCTTCGGCGTCACGTCGGTCAGCAGCGTGGCGTAAAGGTAGTGCTGCTCCTCCTTGAGCAGGGAATAATATACACCGGCGGTGGCGGTGGTCTTGCCGTCGTTGAACGTGCCGAGCAGGCGCAGGTCGTTCTGGAAATCCGTCACGAGACCGCCCGAGTGCTGCCAGGATTTGCGGTTGCCGAAGCCGTTGCCAAGGGCGGCGGCGGCGGCGGGATTGGCGGCGGCGACGGCGCCGGCTTGCCCCGGATAGGTGAGGCGGAACGAATAATTTCCACCGCTGAGTCCGGCGGCAAACTGCGCGGCGTCGCGGCTCGCCGAGGCGTTGGCGATGGTCTGCCAGGTGGTGGGCACGCCGTTGAAGATGTAGTCGATGGAGCGGAAGCCGTCGCTGTAGCGATTCCGGTTCTCCAGCTTCACGCCGTCCGCGAGCTGATATTGGATTTCGGTGCCGAGATAGTTCATGCGGCTGTAGATGCCATCCGCCAGATCATAGACGACGTTACCCACCGGCGTGTTCGCGACGGCAAGAATGCGCTGATCGGCGGTGGCCGAAGTCGGATCCTTCTTGAGGTTGGGGCCAAAGGGCACGCTGCGGAAATTTTTCCCGCCAGTGAGCGGCATCGGAAGGTCGAAGACGTTGTGATCGTCGTGGAGTTTGAAGGAGGCCTTCACGTAGCCGCGTTCGTTGTCGAAGGTGTGCTTGAGGTTGCCCATGAACTCGCCGCCCTTGTTCGCGGTGAAGCCCGGGTAACGCACGCCGTCATCGACGCGATACCAGCCGCCGAGGGCGAAGGTCGTGTTTTTCGCGATCGGGCCGGACACCCACAGGTCGCTGCGCAGCGTGCCATAGTCGCTCGTCGTCAGGGTCGCCTCGCCGCGCATGGTCTGGCTGCCCTCGCGCGAGATCAGGTTGATCAGTGCGAGCGGCGCCTGCGACGCGAAGATGTTCGAGGTGCCGCTGCGCATCGCCTCCACGCTCTCGACAAACGTGCTGAGGCGCGTCCATGCGTCGGGCAGGCCGTGGCGCAGATTGTTGGTCGAGATGACGGGCAGCCCATCCTCGTAGAGCATCTCGTAGCTGAACCCCGCGGTCGTGCCGATGCCGCGGATGGAAACGTTGTTGAACGCCTCGCCGCCCGTGGACTCGACGTAGATGCCGGGCACGGCCTTCATCGCCTCCGCAAAACTGCGCGGCCCGAGCTCCTCCAGCCGGCCGCGATCCAGCGTCGTGATCGCGACGGGGGACTCGAGCTGCGTCTTGGGCTTGAGCGAGCCCGTGGTCACAAACGCATTCAGCAAAATCGGCTCCTCTTTCGCGGCAGCGGAAACGGCCGGAGCGGGAGACTGCTGCGCGTGGGCAGACGCGAGCGCGAGGGCAAACGAGACGGCGAGACCGAGCATGCGGCGCGTCGCCGGCGGGAGGAACGGACGGTGGGGGGATTTGGTTTTCATGGGCTGGGAAAGTGGCTGAGGGCGTTTACGGAAACGTTTTTGTATTTTGGGGCAGTGTAGCTGGGCACGAAATTTCAGTCGCGGGATGGCAGGGATTTCTCGCCGGGGAAACGAGGGCGGGGTTGCAGGGACGGAAAACGAACACTCGACAAAAACGTTTTTGTCAAGCAGTCATCCGGCGTCGGCCCGTTGCTTGCTGAAATCGCCCCGCGATCCTTCGCGCCCGACCCACCCTCCACTCCTCCCCCGTCCTCTTGTCACCCGATGTCGATCGTTCTCCTCGCCAAAGATCTCGGCCTGTCGATCTCGACGGTGTCGCGCGCGCTGAACGGCTACGACGATGTGTCGGCGGCGACGCGCGAGCGCGTGGCCGCGCGAGCCAAGGCCATCGGCTACCGGCCCAACCCCAGCGCGCGCCGCCTCGGTGCCGGCAAGACCTCGGCCATCGGCGTGATTCTCCCGGCGGCGAGCAGCACCGGACAGGCGGTCGACTCCATGTATTCCAGCCTGCTCGGCGGCGTCGCCACCGAGATCGAACCCGCGGGCTACCACCTGCTCGCCTCGATGCAGACGAAGTCCGATCCGGCGCGCGAGGCCGCGCTCTACGAAAACTTCATCAAGGGCAGTTGGGTCGATGCCCTGCTGATTGTGCGCACGCGCGTGCATGACCCGCGCCTGCGGCTCGCACGCGAGGCGCACATGCCGTTCGTCACCTACGGCCGCACCGAGTCGACCGAGCCCTATGCGTGGGTCGATACCGACAACGAAAAAGCGTTTTACCTCGCGACGACGCGGCTGCTCGACTTCGGCCACCGCCGCATCGCGCTCATCAACGGACCCGAGGAATACTATTTCGCCCAACTCCGCCAGCGCGGCTACCGGCGCGCCTTCGCGGATCGAAAGCTCAAGCCCGATCCGGCGTGGATTCTCCACGGCGATGTCACGGAGCACTCCGGCCACGCACTCTGCCGCTCGTTGCTGATCCGCAACCCGTCGCCCACGGCGTTTGTCTGCGCGACCGACACCATAGCCTTCGGCGCGATCGCCGCGTGCCGCGAGTCGGGGCTCGAGGTCGGCACCGATGTCTCGGTGATTGGCTATGGCAACTCCAGCGCGTCGGCGTTCTGCAACCCGCCGCTGACGACCGTCGAGCACCAGGTTTTCGAGAACGGCCGCCACGTCGGCCAGGCGCTGCTGCGGCTGCTGCGCGGCGAGATCAAGCCGGCGGACGTCCACTATCTGGAGCCGGTCGTGCTGGTGCCGCGGAAATCCGACGGGCCCGCGCCGCGGAAAAAATAACGTGCTCCGCCACCTGCACCGCCAGCAATTCGTCCCCGGCGATCCGGCGCGCATCTGGGAATTTTTCTCCACGCCGCGCAATCTCGACACGCTCACGCCGCCGACGCTGCGCTTCGCAATCGTCGGCGAAGTGCCGCCGCGGATGTATGCCGGCCAGATGATCGCCTACCGAATCGGGATTCTGCCGGGCGTGTGGACGCGCTGGCTCACCGAGATCACGCACGTGCGCGAGGGCGAGTTCTTCGTCGATGAGCAGCGGATCGGTCCCTACCAGCTCTGGCACCACGAACACCATTTCGCCGCCGCGCCCGGCGGCGTGACGATGACCGACCACATCACCTACGATCCCGGTTGGGGCCCGATCGGCGGGCTCGTCGATGCGCTCTGGATTCGCGGGCAGCTCGCGACCGTCTTCGATTTCCGCGCGCGAAAAATTGCGGAGCTGTTTCCCGGTTGATTACTGCGGCGTAGTCACACGGCCCACGATTACTTCCTTGGTCTTCTTGAGGATCGACCAGAGAGTGCCGGGCTCGTGGGGATCCCAACAGAAAGCCTGGCCCTCGGAGGGAAACGGAATCGTCGCGATCCACTTCAGCACGGAGCCGGACTTCGGAAAATCGACGACGTAGAGTTCCGGGTTGTCGTGGCCGCTGAGGTAGAGAAACCCGCCGGGCCCGAACGCGCCGCCCGACGCGCTGTAGCCGCGCCCGCCGAAGCGTTCGATCAGGTTCGCCGGCAAAGCCCAGCCGCCAGTGCGCCGCCACTCGTCGTCGAAGGCGATGATCTGCGTCCAGGCGGCGTCGCGGTTCGGTTCGGCCCCGCGATTTCCGTAATGGACGAAGCACGCGATCCAGCGGCCCGCCGCACCTCCCGGTGCACTGCCCGACGCGCGGTCGAGCCACGTGAACGAGCCGTCCATGCGACCGAAGCTGTGCGAGCCGGCGTGCCTGAGCGTGGCGGGATCGAAAATCTCCAGTGAGCTGAGCATGGGCACGCCGGGATAGTTGGAATGCACCGTGTAGAGTTTGCCGCCGAAAATGCTGCCCGCGTTGAGGTGGATGATCTCGCCGCCCGCGCCGCCTTCCCAGCCGGCGACGCGCTCGCCGGTGGCCTTGCGGTATTTGCCGATCGTGTGGTTGTTGATCGCGTAGAAAAATTCGCGGTCCACGGCCACGCCCTGGCCGGCCTCGGGCGCCTTGAAGCGGCGCAGCTCTTCGTAACGCCAGCCGGGGGTCGTGAGCTCACCTATCGCGGGAGAAGGTTTTTCTTCCGCCGCATGCGCCGCGAGGGCGCCGAGAAACAGGAATGAGAAGATGGCCTTCATGGGATGCTAAGACGTTTTCTATTGGCAGTGGGTGGCGGCTGATCCGGTTAAGATTTCAAGGACGCCAGCGCTGCCGCGATCGGGACCGTCTGTCGCTTGCGATCGAGAAAGAAACTGACCTCACGAAACCCAAGCGCATCAAGCTGGCGCAGCGCGCTCGCGTAGCCATCCCCCACTCGCTCCGGTCGGTGCGCATCGGCCCCGATCACGATGGGAATGCCGCGTTCGCGGATCATCGCGAGGATGCGCGGGCCGGGATTGATCTCCGGCAGCGCTTTATTCACGCCCGAGGTGTTGAGCTCCATCGCTACACCGGTTTTCGCAATGCGATCGAGCGAGCGGAGAATGAACGGCTCGATGCGCACGAAATCCCACTCGTGCGGCGCCTCGTTTTTCACGAGGTCGGGATGCGCGAGCGTGTCGAAAAGACCGGTCTCCGCCGATTGCGCGAGGTGCTCGAAATACGTCTGCTGGTAGGCGAAATAGTCGCCGTTGAAATAGCGCCCGCGATAGTCTGGCACCTGCGTGTGCACCGAGCCGAGCACGTGGTGCAACGGCACGCGGGCGTGGAGTTTTTCCAGCCACGGCTCGACGCCCGGATAGAAATCGCTCTCAAGGCCGAGCCGCACATCGACGCGACCGGCGAAACTCGCCCGCGCGCGCGCGACGGCCGCGACGTAGGATTCATACTGCTCGGGAGCCATCCGCACCGCGTGCGAGATTCCATCGGGCAGCGGGCAGTGGCAGGTAATGATGATACCTTTCAACCCACGCGCCTCGGCGACGGCCGCGTATTCCTCGGGCTCGCCGCGGGCATGCTTGCA